>JAFXMI010000030.1 GCA_017530505.1 Clostridia bacterium
GTGTGTGTGTGTGTGTGTACAGTCCCAACGGTTTGCTGTCTTTCGTTCATATTATTGCTTTCTCCTTTTTCTTTTGTATTATTATTTTATATATAAAAAACACTTTTTGCAAGTTTTTTTATTAAATTTTCATAAAAATTTGTTATTTAAAATAAACCGTAAATTGAAACAAAATAAGTTTTAATTTATTCTTAAATTCTTCAATAACTCCGAACATTTCTGGAGATAATGCTATAAATGTAAATCCTAAATCATATTCATCTTCAACTTGCAATCCAACTTTAGCACCTGTAAAAGCACCCGCTAAAATCTCTATAGCATAACATAAGGCAAAACCTTTAGCATCGCCAAATGGAATAATTGCATTTGCTTTATCTGGATCTTGTGTGAATTTGCCATCCTCATCCAAAAAACAGTTTTCAGGAAGATTTTTATTTTCTAATTTTGATTGTCTAATTTCCCCCCAAACACATTTACTAGTACTAAAATCAAACAAGTATGGTTCATCATTCTTAGATGGAAAACCAAAGCATATTGGATTAGTACCTAGTATTGGAGTTATTCCACCATAAGGAGTAACTGCAGCAGATCCAGCATTATTCATAACAATACCTATTAAATTGTTTTCTGCAATTTTTCTTACAAGTGGATTATAACCTAAAACTCTAATTTTGAAGAAATATAATTTGGAATTTCATCTATTTTAATTCTAATTTGTTCCATAGTATCTCTATCCCTTACCGTTACGGAATTATCATTTTCCGTATCAAAATCAATAGTAATACAATATGGTGTTCCAATCTCATCTTCTCTTCTATATCTTTTTCCAATACTTCCTGATTCATCATAATCTACCATAAAATATTTTGAAAGCTCACTATAAATTTCATCCGCTTTTGCGCTTAGTTTTTTAGAAAGTGGAAGTACTGCAACTTTATATGGAGCAAGAGCAGGATGTAAATGTAAAACTGTTCTTACATCCCCATTGTCAACTTCCTCTTCTTCATAGCTATTACAAAGGAAAGCTAAAGCAACTCTATCACATCCAAGCGATGGTTCTATACAATAAGGAATATATTTTTCATTTGTTTCAGGATCTAAGTATGTCATATCCTCTTTAGAATATTCCATATGTTGCTTCAAATCAAAATTTGTTCTATCGGCAATTCCCCAAAGTTCACCCCAACCAAATGGAAATGTAAATTCAATATCAGTTGTAGCACTACTATAGTGAGATAATTCAGATTTATCATGATCCCTTAATCTAATATTTTGTGGTTTCATTCCTAAATTTAATAACCAATTTTTACAATACTCTTTCCAATATTCATGCCAATTTATATCTGTTCCTGGTTTACAGAAAAATTCAAGTTCCATTTGCTCAAACTCTCTCGTTCTAAAAGTAAAATTTCCTGGTGTTATCTCATTTCTAAAAGCTTTTCCTACTTGAGCAATTCCTAATGGTAACTTTCTTCTTGTTGTTCTCATTACATTTTTAAAATTTACAAAAATTCCTTGAGCTGTTTCTGGTCTTAAATAAATTTCTGATTTAGCATCTTCCGTAACCCCTTGGAATGTTTTAAACATTAAATTAAATTTTCTAATTGATGTAAAATTTCTCTTTCCACAATTTGGACAAACAATATTATTATTATTAATAAAGTTAATCATTTCTTCATCAGACATACCATCTGCAATCATGTCTTTTCTATTTTCATGAGCCCATTCTTCAATAAGCTTGTCTGCTCTATGACGCGTTTTACATTCTTTACAATCAATAAGTGGATCACTAAATCCACCAACATGTCCTGATGCAACCCAAGTTTGAGGATTCATAAGAATTGCAGCATCAAGTCCAACATTATATTTACTTTCTTGAATAAATTTCTTTCTCCAAGCTCTTTTTATGTTATTTTTTAATTCAACTCCTAAAGGTCCATAATCCCATGAATTTGCTAAACCTCCATAAATTTCTGAACCAGGATAAACATATCCTCTTGATTTGCATAATGCAACAATTTTTTCCATCGATTCTACCATTTCATAATACCCCCTTTTTTTATTTTGCTAGAAAAAACAAAAACTTACACCACTAGCATTATTTGCTAGGGACGTAAGCTTAAATCTAACTTGCGCGGTTCCACCCTAATTGGCTTTTTGCCCACCTTAATTTTTATTTGCTCCAAAGTTCCAAAAAATATTTAGCTTTGCTTAGTTTTCACTATCCTAAGCTCACTTAAAAAGCTTTCTAATATTTTCCCTCTTCATCATTGCAATAATATTTTAATATATTTTACAAAAATATTTTTAATTTGTCAATATTATTAATATTTTTTTGTTATGTAAACAATTTTCTTTTTATTATCCACTTTTAAATGCTGTGGATAATGTGGATAACTTTGTGGATAGTTAATTTTAGTACACTTTTTCGACATGGTTTTTACACAATAGTTATGTAACTTTTTAAAATAATTCAATATTAATTTGTTATGTTTCCAGTCCAGTTGTTCGTTTTTCTCTTCAATTGCATTATAACTAATTATTTAATTTTACAATGAAAATTATAATTCCAACTATACCTACTCTTAAAAATATAGCAAGCCATTGTACCATAGATAATCCTTACCTTTGTTATACTATAATTTCTTTATTTTTGCGACAAAAAATCCTTCAAAAAATTCATTTGGCATAATACAAATTGTACCATCAATTTTGCTTGGTAATAAAGGAAATTTATACTTATTATCAAATTTTATTGGAACAATTTTTAATCTCTTATTTTTTAATACTTCATTCACAATTTTTTCATTTTCTTCTTCTAAAATTGAACAAGTTGAATAAACAATCTCGTCACCTGATTTTACTATATTAACAGCCTTTTTTAATAGTTCTAACTGTATTTTAGAGCTATTTTTTATTAATTGTTTTGTAAAATAGTTCTCTAAATTATTTTCATTAAAATCTAAAGTTCCACTTCCACTACATGGCGCATCTAATAAAATTTGGTCAAATTTAAAAAAGTCATCTATTTTCCTTGCATCCCTTATCATTACATAAACTGAACTTACTCCTTGTTTTTCAATATTATATTTTAATTTTTCAGCTCTTATTTTATTAATTTCACAGGCCGTTATATTTGCTTTATCTTGTACCATTGCAGCAATTTGAGTTGTTTTTCCACCTGGTGCTGCTGTCATATCTAAAATATCATTATTTTCTATTGGATTTAAAATTATTGGAGGAAGCATTGAAGATAAACTTTGGACATATATTTTTCCATTTTCATAAATTTCTAAAGATTCTAAATCTTTTTTATTTCCATTTTCCAAGATGTAAGCATTTTCTATAAAATCTACTTTTAAAAATTTTAATTTTTTAGAATTTAAAATTTTCTCTATCTCTTTGCAGTTTGATTTTAATGTATTAACCCTAAAAGTAGTTTTTCTTTTAATTTTATATCCTTCAAAAATTTTTTTTGTAATTTCTTTTCCATATTGATTTTCTAGTTTAATTCTTAAAAATTCAAGTTTTTTTTCTTGCATTTTTTATTCCTCATTTATTGATATATTAAACTTTATATAGTTTTTCTTATTATTTCTTAAAATATTTTAACATAAAAAATAGATATCCTCAACTTTTTTGTTAAAACTGAGGATTAAATATACACTTTTACTTACAATTAACATTTTTTAAATAATTAAATATATATTATATATTTAAAATTTATTATATATTATGTAATTTTAAAAACAATTTATTCTTTTATTTCTTTTGCTAATTTTCCAATTGCTTTACTTTCTATTCTAGAAACATAAGATCTACTAATATTAAGCATACTAGCAATTTCCTTTTGAGTTTTTGGTTTTTCTCCGTTTAACCCAAACCTTAATTCTATTATAAATTTTTCTTTATCTTTTAAAACTGTTTTTATTTTATTATATAGTTTTTTTATTTTAATTTTTAAATCAACTTCATCTTCTATATTCCTATCATTATTTTCTAAAACCTCTTGTAGTGTCACCACATTATCATCTTTATCTTTTCCAATTGGTTCATTTAGATAAACTTCCGAATTTATTTTTTTTATACTTCTTAAAAACATTAAGATCTCATTCTCAATACATCTTGCTGTATAAGTTGCAAGTTTAATATTTTTTTCAAGGTTAAAACTATTTATTCCTTTAATTAATCCTATTGTACCTATGGAAATTAAATCATCTTGATCAACATTTGTCCATGTATATTTTTTTGTAATATGTGCAACTAACCTTAAATTTCTTTCTATTAAAATATTTCTCGCATCTGAATCTCCATGCATCATTTTTTCGATAAATTTACGTTCTTCATTTGGAGACAATGGTTCTGGAAACAAATTATTATTTTTTATATATCCGAAATCCTAAAACAATTTTAGATAAAAAAACTAGCATTTTTTCACCTCCACTTTACACATTTAAAGTATATGCTCAAAATTAATATTTGTGCCTGACTATTTTATTTTTTACGAACAAATGTATTGACAAATAAAAAAATAGTAGTATAATATTTTTACGAACAGTTTTTTGGAGGTACTTTTATGATAAATACTTTACATATAAAAAATATTGGAATTATTGATGATTTAACTATTAATTTAAATGACGGATTTAATGTTTTAACTGGTGAAACAGGAAGCGGAAAAACTCTTATTATAGATTCTCTAGAGATACTTGCTGGAGGTAGATTTTCTAAAGATATGATTAGAAATAATGAGGATTATTCTTTTGTTGAATTATCTTTGTTCCTTCAAAATAATTCTTTATTAGATGAAGATAATATTATAATTTCTAGAGAAATTCATATAAATGGTAAAAATTTGTGTAAAATAAATGGAAGACTTGTTACTGTTAATGAATTAAAAGAATTTATGAGTCATATTATAGATATTCATGCACAAAATGATAATTTATCTATTTTAAATACTTCTACTCATATAGATTTAATTAATAATTATGCCTCTAAAGAACTAAATTCAATTTTTAAAGAATATTCTGAAAATTATAATGAATATATAAATATAAAATTTGAACTAAATAAAAACTATGGAGATGAAAAAGAAAGAACAAGAAAACTAGATCTTCTAAAATATCAAGAAAATGAAATAACTAGCGCAAAATTAAAAGAAGGAGAAGAAGAAGAATTAAATTCTAGAAGAAAGCTTATTTTAAATTCTGAAAAAATTGTTAAAAATATTAATGAAGCTGATAATATATTATCTAATGATGTTATTGATGGAATTAATCTTGCAATTCATAATATAGAAAAAATAGCTGATTTAAATAATTCTTTTAACAATACTTTAGAGAAACTTAAGAGTTCATATTATGATTTAGATGAAATTAGTAGGGATATATCTATATTGGCAGAAAATAATTACTTTGACGAAAATGAACAATATGAAATAGAGGAAAGATTAGATTTGATTTACTCATTAAAAAGAAAATATGGAAATAATATTCCTGAGATTATTGAATATGGCGAAAAAATAAAACAAGAAATTTTAGAAATTGAAAATTTGGATGATTATATTAATAATTTACAAAACAAACTTAAAAGTATTGAATCTATTATGCAAAAACAGGCAGAGCAAATGCATAAAATTCGTTTAAAAGCAAGTACAGAACTTTCTAATAGAATTAATAATGAGCTTTTCGATCTAGAAATGAAAAATGCTAATTTTGAAATTTCAGTTATTTTTGATACAACAAATAAATTTACTAAAAATGGATTAGATAATGTTGAATTTTTTATTTCTACAAATATAGGAGAAAGATTAAAACCACTTACAAAAATTGTTTCTGGTGGAGAAATGTCTCGTATTATGCTTGCAATAAAAACTGTAGTAAGTGAATTTGATGAAATTCCTGTAATTGTATTTGATGAAATAGATATTGGGATAAGTGGAATAGTTGCTAGTAAAGTTGGAGATAAAATGAAATCAATTTCTAAATCTCATCAGGTTATTTGTATTACTCATTTAGCACCTATTGCTGCAAAAGGAAATCATAATTATTTTATTAGCAAAATTTCTGAAAATAATAAAACAAAAACAACAGTAAAAAAATTATCTGAAAATGAAATAATTGAAGAAATTGCTCGTATTTCAAGTGGAACAATCTCAAACACAGCACTTGAACATGCTAAAGAATTACGTTCAGCTTAAATTTAGTAATTTTTTTATATCTTCAATTACTAATTCTAATGCTACCATTCTATGATTATGTACTTTATTAAATTCTTCGTCATCCATTTCTATAATTGTTTTATTAAATCCTTTTGGTATAAAAACGGGATTGTACGTAAGTCCACCAAGTTTAGAAATTTCATATGATATATAGCCATCTGTTTTCCCTTTTTTTACTATTTTTTTACCATTTTTTAAAATACAAGTTAGTACACATACAAAGGTTGCTGTTCTTTCTTCTATATTTTTTGCACCTTCCATTTCTTTTAAAATTTTATTTAATATATCATTTTGTGAAGCTCCTACTCCTGCATATCTGGCTGAATATACTCCTGGTTTACCTCCGAAGATAATCTATACACATTCCACCATCATCTGCTAAAATCATTTCAAATTCAATATTATTTTTTATACAAAAATTTCTTACTAATTCAGCTTTAATATTAGAATTTTCTTCAAATGTACTTCCAGTTTCAACAAATTCTTCATTAAAATTTATACTATTTAGTTCTATAACTTCTGCATCTAATTTTTTTAATCTAATTATTTTTTTTAATTCATTAATTTTTCCATTATTTGTTGTGGCATATAATATTTTCATTTTTCCCTCTCTTGACTAAAAATATAAAATATGTTATAAATAAATAGCTAACAATTTTATGGCCCATTGGTCAAGCGGTTAAGACGCCACCCTCTCAAGGTGGAATCATGGGTTCGATTCCCGTATGGGTCACCAAACAAGCTTATACTGTTAATATGTATGAGCTTGTTATTTTTAATAAAATGATTTATATGCTATAGATTATAATTTTTTTATTTCACTTTTTATTTTATACACATATTTAAAATTTCATCTAAGCGTTCATCCTGAAATGTTAAATATAAATATCCAATCAAAGCCTCAAAAGCTGTTGAATGAGAATAATCAGCAACATTTGCATTCTTTGCAATATGGTGATTTTCTGAGTTTCTCCCTCTTCTAACAATATCTTTTTCATTACTAGTAAGATTTTCATATATTCTATCTAACGTTTCTGCTTGTGCTTTTGCTTTTACATATTTTATTGATTCTAAATGTAATTTATGTGGTTTTGCATTAGAATTATTAATTAAAATAGACCTTATAAATAATTCGTATACACTATCTCCAACATATGCCCAAACTAATGGTGATAGCATATTAATTTCTTCTATTTTTCTTTTTCTTTTAATAAAATCCAATTTCTATATCCTTTCTAAAGTTATTTTTCCAAGTTTTCCATTTCTAAAATCATCTAAAATTATTCTTGCAATTTTTTCATCATCTGTATTTCCACCAGAAACCAAAGCCCCTCTTTTTCTTCCTATTAAAAGCATAATTTCATATTCTGGATTCGAAGCTTTATTTACATTTTCAATTTCTTCATATGAAATTTTATATCTTTCTAATATGTTTTGTAAATAATCTTTCTTTAAAATTTTTATCAATTCATATGCAACTTCAACTTTTTCAATTATTTCATCTTTTATTGTACCTACAAATGCTAAATTTAAAGCCACCTTTTGACTTTCAAATTTTGGCCATAATACTCCAGGAGTATCTAATAATTCAATATTATTTCCAATCCTTATCCACTGTTCTTCTCTTGTAACACCTGGCCTATTTCCAACTTGCATTGAAACCTTTTTTGAAAGCCTATTTATTAAAGAAGATTTACCTACATTTGGAATTCCTAAAATCATTACTCTAGTTGTTTTATTTATTCTGCCTCGTTCAGCTTGTTTTTGTTTTTCTTTTTCCAACAGTTTATCAATAGTTTTAGTAACTTTATCTATTCCTTTTCCAGAATTTGAATCTGTTAAAATAGTAGGAGCTTCTTTAGATAAATATATTTCCCAGTCTTTATTTGCTTTTTCGTTAGATAAATCGGATTTATTAAGCAATATTATTCTCTTCTTGTTTTTAGTAATATCCAATATATCTGGATTTCTGCTAGAAATTGGTATTCTAGAATCTAAGATTTCTATTATAACATCAATTAACTTTAAATCTTCAATTATTCTCCTTTTGGTTTTTGCCATATGGCCTGGATACCAGTTGATACTTGTACTTGCACAACTTTTATTATCTTTATTGTTCATCTTATTCACTCCTTAATAATTTTGATTTCTACATAAATGATAAGGTTTTGCAATTGATTTCACCTTTTTCGAAGCTGTAAAGAAATAATCATTTATATCAATAGCATTAGTGTTATCGATTTTGCTTTTTATATAATTAATAACAACTATCATACTTGCTCTTATCTCAACTTCATATTTTGAGGAACACTCTATTTCAACCTTATTATCTATAATATTTGATAATTCATCATTATACTCTATTATATCTAATGCTCTCATAGTCTGTGGTATTTTATAATCTGCACATCCAATCAAATGAGTATAATCAACTTCTATACTTTCCATTTGTTCTCTTAAATGAAGTATATCAGATGTTAATAATTGAGCTAATTTATAAAAATAAATAGTCTTTCCATCATACTCTCTCTCATCCTTAAAAGATTGGAAATTATTAATAATAACTTGAAATAGTTCAATATCATTATGTATAGAATAAATATATTTATAAAAGTTACCATTCATTTTTTCTTTTACTATTTCACTTGTTTTGCTTAATGTTTTATATCTTTCTTTAATAAAGGGAATCTCAACATTTCCTTTTAACAAAAGCTTAAACTCTTCATAAGATATATTATATAAATCTTCTATCTTTCTATCTTTAACAAATTTTAACATTGCATAAAGTAATGCATCTGATCCATCTTTTTGTCCTAATTCTGTATTTATAGTCCATTTCGGTGTACCCCAAAAAGAATAATCTATAGATTCAAACAGAAGTATATAATTTATAACATTTTCTATTCCTAAGTCTAAGATATTATATGGATTATTGCTAAGCCAATGCTTAAGCTCACTGCAATCAACTGTTATAATAAACTCATCTAACTTATCATAATTAATTGTTACATATTTTGCATTGTCCATTACATATTTACAACTATCTATAACACTTTCTAACATTTTTTCCCTCATCTCATTTTAAATTCTATTTTTATCAAACCATCTTCATTTAAATATATCATATTTATTAAATCAAAAATATACTTTCTATTCAATTTATCTATTTTTTTAGCTTGTCTATTATTTATTTCTGTAATAACCTTTTCTTCTAAAATATCTTTTCTTACTGTATGTTTATTGTTGCATCCTCTTTTTCTTATATGTGATGAACATGCATAATATGTATAATCTTTACTCTTTCTAATAGTTAAATTACTATCACATTCTGCACATTTCAAATATCCTGAAAAGATGTCATATTCATTATTTGAATTTACTTTTACTGAATGTTTAATTATATCTTGCACTCTTTCAAATTGCTCTTTGCTTATTATCTCCATATGATTATTTTTTGTGATTACTAACTCGTCTTCTTTTGTTTTTACAAATTTATGATTTTTGAAACTAATTCGTTTTCGCTTTTGTTGAATTAAATCTCCTGTATATACTTTATTATTTAGAATTCCAGTAGTCATACTGACATTCCACTTTTTGCCTTCATTAGTGTTTTTAATATGTTCCATTGGAGTTTTGATTTCTTTTTTATTTAAAATATCTACTATTTCTTTCTTGCTTAAGCCTTTTTCTATACTGTCAAATATCATTTTTACAGTTTTTGCCGCTTCTGTATCAATAGTTATTTTATTTTTTTCATATCTTGATTTTTTATATCCATATGGTGCATAAGAAGTTACAAATTCTCCATTTATCTTTTTAGTAGTTAATGCTGTTTTAACTTTATTAGATATATCTCTTGGATAGTTTTCGTTATAAATATTAAGTAATCCTTTTAATAAATAACTATCTTCTTCATCATTTAGTCCATATATATTATCATTAATTAAGATAAGCTTTACATCATATAACGGTAAAATAGAATCAAGTAATTCTCCTACTTCAATATAATTTCTACCTAATCTCGATAAATCCTTAACAATTACTATATCAACCTTTTTATTTGATATATCTTTTAACATCCTTTTTAGCTCTGGTCTATCAAAGTTTGTCCCACTATAGCCATTATCTACATAGTAGTTATATATCTTCATATCTTTCTTATCTTTAATGTAATAATCTATTAAATCTTTTTGATTTACTATTCTATTTACTTCTTTTTCTTTCTTAGAAATTCTAATATATGCAGCTACTCTTAATTTTGATATTTTAAATCACATCCTTTTTTATCTTTCATTTTTTATGCCTATATAAAGGTTTATTTGTTTGGTAACACATGTATATAATAATCTTCCGCTGAATCTATTGTTTTATATCGATGATAATCCTGATTTGATTTTATCGCAATAAAAACTTTAGTAGAAGGAATATCACTTTTTTTTAGTTTATAGTTCATTCTATTGGATTCTGAAAAATCTTTATCCGAGAAAGTATGAAATATTTCGTTAGTAACTGAAATAGCATACATAACCTTTATATCAGGAGGACAACTAACATTTATTACCACTTCTATGTCATCTCCAACATGATATTTTTTATTATGTAGTTTTATACTATCTTTAATATCGAAAACATCTAAATCGTTTATAAAGAAATTTTGAAATTTTGGGTAATAACTATCTTCATTGTCTCTATCTGCCTTGTACTCTGTAATCATATGTCTTATAATTCCACTTGCTCCTATTAAAAAGAATTTTTGATGCTCTTTTAATTCTCTGTTATGTGCAATAGATATTCTATAAGAAGAAATAATATCTAAAAGAACATCTATCTGTTTTTTTTCAATAAATACATCTTTAAAAACATCGTCCCAATGTTTACTTATTATATTGCATAAATCTGGGAATTCGCTATAATAAATTAACCTATTATCGATCAAAGTGCCTCTATATCTTTTTGTTTCTTCCATCATTTTTTCTTTCCATTTATCCACTTTTTCTTGGCTAATTTTTAAATTTCCTATCCAATCTTGTCCATACTTTACATTTAAAGCAAATGAAATAATATCTCTTAATGCATTTTCTATAATTTTAAGTTCTTGATTGACATCTATCTCATTCATTTCATATTCTCCTTTATTATTTTTTTCATAATCTTTAATTTTTTATTCTTATAAATAATCATTATTATTCACTATTTATCCCTACTAATACAAGTTTCTTTTTACAAAATCATTATATATCCATTCAGGTCCATAATCAAAAACTTGAATTAATTCTTGTATTAATTCTTCCTTTGACATTTTATTTAAGCATTTAATTGCTTTACCATATTCCTCTTTTTGTTCTTTTTCGTGTTCTTCTTGTAGTCTTTCTTGTTCTTCTTCAAATTCTTTTGCTTTTCTTGGCAAAGCAGCAAAATACGTTGCTACTATATGCTTGCATATTATTCTTTTACCATTAGCTAATGGACAGTCACATATGGATTTTCTGGGATGCTCAATGTCTAAATGGATATTGTAATTCTCCGTTCCTTTTACAACACTTTCATACTCAACTTCATTTATTTTATTTAATTTTATAACTTTTTTATTTTTATAATAATCTAATCCTCTCCAACATGAACTTCCACTTGCTAATGAAATTATTCCCATAACCTTACTCCTCTTTATTTCCATTTCCTAATAATTTTATTTTTTCAGCATTATTTAATATCTCTAATTGATATTTTGCAATTTCATTCAATATTTCAAATCTCTCTTCCTTGCTTTTTCCTTCTTTTATTAATTCAGCATTATGTGATTCTAAATTTGATAATACTGTTGATTCATTTATTGAAGCATAATCTCTAACATTTGAATTTTTAGCTAAATTTGGATTTAGTTCTCTCCACTTTTTAGCAGTTGTATTAAATATAATTACATTTAGAATATCCGCTTCTTCAGCATATTTTAACCATTCTCTATTTTTATAAAAATCATTATCTGGCAATATGTAATTTTTAATTGCATCTGTATGTATTAAATAATTGTTTTTCGTTAATATTCTTTTTACATCCCATTCTCTGTTTTGATTTTCAATTTCCTTTAATCTCTCAAATTCTTTTATTAAATATAATTTGAATACAGGGCTTATTGCAGAAGCAAATTCAAATGCAATATCTTTATGTGCATATGTTCCTCCGTATTTTCCTCGTTTTGAATATATACCAATTGCATTTGTTTTTTCACACCATTCAGTAACACTTAATGTAAATGTATGAAGTCCTGCACTTTTTCTAAACCCGTCGAATTCGACGGAATTAAAATTCGGATTATAAATAGACTCCCATGTTCCTAAAAATTCCAAAGTAATTCTATTTCTTAGCCAGTTTCTTATAATGTCATCAGCTTTCGATTTTCCCTCTTTGTATTTACCAAAATCAGAAATACAAATATAATCATTATCATCTATGTTTGTAATATTTACTTTAATATTTTGAACTTCTATTATTTTATTCGACATATACTCACCTCCAATTTTATCAAATTACGAAAGATATTTTAAGCAAAAAATGTTGGCAAATCAACCTTTCTAGATGGTTTTGCATTTGCCCATTCTTCACAGTTAATGTTCGTACTTGGCAACTTTTCTTTTTTATCTTCCATATTACTCACTTTCCTTATTATTTCTTATACTTTATAATAATTTTTTTATTTTTTTATATGAAAATATCATTTTACAACTCCAAATGCAGGTACATTAATAGTAACAGCTTCAAAATCTCCTTCAGCAGAATATGTAGTATCTCTATCTAAATATAATACATCTCCACTATTACAATGAATTTTCTCATTATTTATTATAAAATTTACATCTGCACTAATAAAGTAGTAAACTCTTTCATTACTTACTTTACTTGAATTTAATTTACCACTCAATTTAGTAACTGCTAAACTTACATTTTCTGTAGTTTCTTTTGTTAAATAATTGTCAGCTGAATGAACTTCGCTAATCTTTCGTGTTATTTTTTCATTATTTGATATTTTCTTGTACATATATGTTTACCTCCAAAATTTTTTTAATAGCTCAAACGCTTTATAATCAGCAATTTCAACCATATTTAATTATTATAGTCTTCACTTTCTTCCATCAGCAAATCAAAATCTGATTTATATAGTTTATCCTGTTTTACTCTATATTTTTCAAATTCTGTTAAGGCCTTATCACATGCAATTTCGTGTGATATCTTTCCAGCATCTTTTAGTATATCTCTATCATCTGATAATAGATATTTATCAATTCTTGTTGCCCAATCTTCCATTGTCATAGGAATATTTCTTTTAGCTCTTGCTTCTGCTAAATCTAAAAATGCAGAAACAATAAGTTCTAATTGTTCTAATTCTTCCTTTGATAAATAGTTCTTTGCAATTACAATATCTGTTTCAAGTATTTTACCATTTGGTGAATTTTTCCAAGATGTTAATCCCATGTGTTCTTTTTCACTATCAGCTCTATTATAAATTATTTCAGCAGCTGTTTGATGAGATACTGCATAATGCATTTTATTTTGTACTTTCTTAAAAAATTTTATTGTAGTAGGAGATTTCGAATCGTAGTCCACACTCGTTGCATATATATCAGTTATTTTTTGATAAAATCTTCTTTCTGATAATCTTATTTCTCTAATTTCAGCCAGTAAAGATTCAAAATAGTCTTCATCAAAAAAGATTCCATTTTCCATTCTCTTTTTATCAATTATATAACCTTTTTTTGCAAATTCCTTTAATACATTTATACTCCATCTTCTAAATTGAATTGCTTTATCGGAATTTACTCTAAATCCAATAGAAATAACAGCGTCAAGGTTATAATAATTAGCATTATATTTTTTATTATCACTGGCAGTTGTCAAAATTTTTTTGACAACTGAATTTTCCTCTAATTCAAGAGTGTTAAATATATTTTTTAAATGATAACTAACATCTTGTTTGCAGGTATCAAATAAATCAGCAATTGCTTTTTGAGTTAACCATAAGTCCCCATCTTCAAATCTAACATCAATACCTTTTTCACCTTTTTGTCTTTCAAAAATTAAGAACTCTGCACTACTACTTCTTATAATCAAATCTTTTCCCACTATGTATCGACTCCTTGTATTTTTTATTAAAATATGTAAAAATCTCAATATCAAAAACTCAGTATTTTCATTGGTTTGAGTGAGTGTTTATATAAATTGATTTCTCGCAGTTTATATTAGTTTTATTTTCGTTCATTTGGACAACTCCTTTTTCCTTTTAATAACATAACCTAATGCAATTTAAGACGCATCTTTTACTAATTTAGCAAATTGTTCAAAAGATGGGATATTAATTCCTGTAATATCTTGTATTTTTTGTAATAAAACATAGTCATTTCTTGAATTCATCCCAAAACCTGTATATGCATTCCATCCTTGTTGTTTAGCAATATTTACAATTTCAATATCTAGCTGTGGTCTTAAATCCACAAAAATATTATCCAAATTTCTTAATTGCTTTAAAACATCTACTATTGTTTTATCATCTCCACCTTCTTTTCCAGCGCAGTTTATTAAAACAATCTTATTGTTTATATTAAAATCAACCTTACTTAAACAATCAAGGTAAAATACATTTGCACTTTTAGATAAATCTTTAGCCAATTCTTCTTTTGAAGATGTATCAATTAAATATAAACATTTTGCTTTTTTATTAGCTATAATTCTTGCTATTGGTTCTCCAACTCCACCAACTCCAAAAATAATTACTATATTATTAGATAAACTAGTCACTTCATCTTCAAACCAATTTACAAATGATGGACCATTTAAATTATAACACTGTAATTTATTAAACTTATCTTTTATTAAAGAATCAACATTTTGAGGAATACTCTGTTTTTTAAACCACTCTCTTTGTACAGGATTACTCTTATGAGGCTGAGTTTGATTTATTGCAACTATTTGATTATTGTTCTCTGCTATAGTATATACTTCTCTGATAGATTCCCAATCTCCTTTTTTAATATTAACCGGTAAATATACAAACCTTTCATCAATCTGATTCATATATACTCTACTAGTAGAAATATCCCATGCTTCCTTTGTTTTTTCAGCTAAATACAAGCATATTTTTATATCTTTGTGATTTTCTAAATACTTCTTTAAATCAGTAACTCCATCACAAACTAGTATTTTTTTCATAGAAAATAACTCCTTTATTATATATTTTGAGTATTAAATATTTTATCTTTTAAAAATCTTTTTATTAAAATATGTAAAAATCTCAACGTGAAAAATTCAGTATTATCAATAGTTTGAACCCATCTCTCGAAAAATACGGATATCCCAATGAATCCTTGTACTTGGCAACTTTTCTTTATTATCTTCCATATTACTCACTTTCCTATTATTTTTTATATATACTCCTAAATTTAAAATATAAGATTTTTATCAGTAATTATATTTACTACTATTGGTAACTTTTCTAGTCCGCTTTTTTTTCCCATGTGTCCTATATCTTTCATTGGAATTGAAATAGAATATATATCTTTACAATATTGTTCTAATAACTCAAATGGAACTAAATGATCACTATCACTATATATTGAATACTTTTTATTTATCAATATTTTTGCATCATTTAATTCGTTTTCTGTCAAAATTGTTAGTTTAACTTTTTCGTTTAAAACATCTTTTCCCTCATTAAAAAAATCTTTTGAAAATCCTGCTAAACTAATATATTTTCCTACTTTTAATCCATATTTTGAAATATATTTTATAAACATCGGATTTCCTATTGAATGAGCTATTACAATTAAATCTTCATTAAAATATTCTTTATATTTTTCAAATACTTTAAAATATACTTCAATCGTTATATTTTCTCTAACAGGAAACTCCGGAATAATTACATTATACGCCTCTTTTTCTAGTTCTTCTTTAAAATATTCAAATATTTTTGGTATTCCATTAAAGCCATGAATTAATAATACATTTTTCAATATTGTTTCTCCTTTTCTATTTATATTCATATTTAGCAATTTCACAATTTTCAAGAAGTAATTTTAATAAATTATCATCTTTTGGTATTCCATTAAAGTAACAATATACCGGAATACTAATTCCACCATGTGCAACAATTAGTATTCTCTTATCTTCATATTCATATTTAATTCTATCTAAAAAATTGTATACTCTTTCAAAAAAAGTCTTTATATTTTCTGCCTTTTTATACTTATTATTTTGTTTATAACTCCAATATCCTTCGAAATCAAAATCAACCTTGTTAATTCCTTCAAATTCTCCAAAGTCTCTTTCACTTATGTTTTCATCATATATTATAGGGATATTTCTATTCTCGTTTATAATGTCTGCAGTTTGCTTTGCTCTTTTTAATGGTGAGCATATAATTAAGTCAATTTTTTCACTTTCTAATGCTCTAGCCGTTTCTTCAGCTTGTTCTATTCCTTTTTTATTTAGCTCTATATCAGCTTTTCCTTGCACTTTACCTAAAACATTCCATTCAGTTTGTCCATGTCTTGTTAATAAAATTTCCATTGTATCTCCTTTATTTCTTATATTTTATAAAAAAATGTAAAAATCTCAATGTTAAAAATCCAGTATTTTCAATGGCTTAGGTGAATGTTTATATAAATTGGTTTCTCGCACTTAATCCTTGTACTTGGCGACTTTTGATTTTTATCTTCCATATTACTCACTTTCCTTTAATAATCTTCATAATAATTCATTATCTTTTCCATTGTTCCATCTTCTGATATTCTATCCCATTCTTCTTTGTAAATAGATTTTGTATATTCTAAATTCAGATACTCTTTTTGAAATTTATCCCTTCTTTGGGTTAATGTCGGATTGTTTGTCCAAAGATTAAAAACTCCACTACTATTTATTCTTTTGCATATATAATCATAACAGCTTTTAAAATGTTCATCAAAAGTTTTTAAATCAGGATAATTTTTCAATGAAGTAGCTAGCTGTCTTTTTGCTAAAATCTGAATATCAAAATCTCTATCAGAATCTGATACACATTCACCATAAAAGTTTCTAGGTCTTTCTTTTTTTGAGCCTCTGTGATCTTCTACCGCTTCTTTAATTATCTGAATCTTTTCATTATTAAAATATTTTTTAAGTTCTTTATCATTCGATACTATCTTCCCTGATTCATATTCATGATTTTCTCTATTTACATTTAATCCTAAATCATGATAGCTTGCTATAACATATGCCATATTCTTATCTAAATTATAATAATCTGCTAATATCATCATATTATCAATTACATTATTAATATGTATCATTCCATGTGAATAATATTTATCATACTTTGGAAAAATATTTAATTTTATATAATTTTGCAAATTCAAGTCTACTGCATCTAATTTGTCATCCATTATAAATCTCCTTTTTATTGTCTCATTCAACTTATTTTTACTATTCCGTACATATTATAATATTTTTTTATTAAAAATGTAAAAATCTCATCATCAAAAATCCAGTATTTTCAGTAGTTTTATGGAAATTTCTATAAATTGGTTTGTCGCACTGAATCCTTGTACTTGGCAACTTTTCTTTTTTATCTTCCATCTATATCACTTCTTTATTTTTCTAATTCAGCACTTACTAATTCTTTATCATTTATTCCTGTTTCATGATTTATATTTATTACCCTGCCATTTTCAATTTCCGTCTCTACAAATTCCAATGCATCGCTTTTACTTTTTAACTGTCTAGCTTTAATTCCAATTCCTTGACTTTGTTTATCACATAAAATTATATAATGTTCTAATAAATTTGTTACATCTCTAACCTGTTCAATATTTCTAACTTGGCTAGGATCTGATATATCAACCTCAGAATCTGAAATCCATTCTTCAGAAAATTCAAAAATAGGCTCATGACTTATTGAATCTATTGTCAAATTACAAACTGGATTAAATTTAGCAGGATTTATGTAATAAATATAATTTGGTTGTCTTAAAATAGCACTTTTTTTTCCTTCTGAATCTTGAGTAACTTCAATATTATCATTTCCATAAATATATATTGATTTTCCTAATCTAATCATTCCTGAACTGTTGCGAGCAATGTAAGGGTTATGCCCATCAACTGGGGTAGAAGAAGCAAATACTCCATCAACTCTTTCAGTTTCATAATTATTCGCTCTATCAATAGACCTTCTTAATACACAACCTTCTAGCTCTTCAGGAGCAATGCTGGTTATGTGTGTAATATCAATATTATTATCAATAAAAATTCTTTTTATTGATTGTTTATATTCTGCCATTAATTTAAATATTTCCTTTGCTTCAGCATCTAATTCAATATCATTATTGTCTTTTCCTTGATTTTGACGCCTTCTTGCCAAAAAATCTAAAGCATTATCTATTGCTTTTCTATTAAAACCTTTTAATCTTTTTGAATAATCATTAGTAATCAACCTTATTTTGTCTTTATACGTATAATGTTTGGTTTTTTCTTGCCACTCTTTTATTAATAAATCAATTTCAGGATGTTCAATAATTACTCTACTATATTGTTCACTATGTAATACGTCATTTATTATTTGTTCTGATGTTTTTGTTGAGCTTTTCGTATATAATAAATCTAAAAAAATATTAACTTTATCTTCAAGAGAAGGGATTCTATCTCTTGATTCAATTTTTCCATCTTTATCAAATAATAATCTATATTGTTTTACTTTAGATTCTAATTCTCTAATTCTTGCTATTCTTTCTTTAGATTCATCATCTAATGTTGGTTCTATAACAGATGCATCTAGTTTATCTTTTTCTCTTTTTCCTCTACTTTTTGTTAAATATATGTATTCTTTTGACTGTGTTTTAAGTTTTATGCCTTTATAATCAACAGCATTATTTTCATACATCAAGTCAAATAATTCTTTAGGCATTACTTTTTCGACTCCAATTACCCTGCCTTCTTTTTCATGGTATGAATATGAATGTGTTATTACTTCATTCCCTTTAATGGAGTATGTAAATATTCCAACTCCAAGTAATTTTTTGCTTTTTATATCAGCATTTAATTCATGATCGATTGCATGAAATTGTCCATCAATATCTACAGTATTTCTCGTTTTTATACCACGTCTATCATCAACGCTATATCCTGCTTTCTGTAAAAATTCAATCAAAAAAGGCAACTGTTCTTCTCTACACATAATGTCTATATCGTCATTTTGTCTATATAAATCTCTATTTGTCTGAATTGCTGCAGAAATACCACCTATAAGATATAAATCTATTCCATCTATTTTACTAAATATTTTTGATAAAGTATCATATGTTTTTCGATATTCATCATAATTTTGCTTAGAAACATTTGCAATCATAGGAAAATTACTTTTTCTAAATATTCGATAATATAATTTAATTATTTTATCTTGTATCCTAGACATATCTACTATCCTCAACTATTACAACATTCCAATATTATTTGCTATCTACTTTATTTTAAATCTATTTTTTCATCAAATACGAAAAAATCTCTATATAAAAAAGCGAGTGTTTTCAATGGTTTTAGAAAACTTTCTATAATTTGTTTTTTCGCACTGAATCCTTGTACTTGGCAACTTTTCTTTTTTATCTTCCATATTACTCACTTTCTTTTTATCTCTTATATTTTTTAACAATTCTTGAACTTAGAAAACATCATTTTTTCCAATATTTCTTTTTAAGATTTCTATTGCATTATTTTTTCTTTCTATTCCATGCGTACAATAGATATAATCTTTTAATACAAACACGTTATATTCATTTTCTTTTATCTTTTTAGCTAAATAAATTAATTTCATATTTTCATTACATTTTTCATAGTACTTTAAAAGCTTTTTTATTTTATATATGATTAATAATTTTTTATACAGAAAATCACTTTCCAACTATAACAAAATAATACACATGATAAAAAATGTAAGTTTTATAAAATAAATTTATGAATAATTGATTCTATTTTTTTATTAATTTTTTTGTCTTTTCTTTTACAACTTTATCAAATTCTAATATTTCTTCTATAGAATTTAATTCTATATATTCAAACATATTCATGACTTTTTCAATTCCATTTGGTATTTCAGTGTATTTAATCTGTTTATTTAAAAAGCTTTCTACTAAAACTTCATTACTAGCATTTAAAATTACTTGATAACAATGTCCCATTTTTATAGATTTATACGCTAAATTTAAACACTTAAATTTTTTAAAATCTGGTTTTTCAAATTTTAAATCCCCTATTTTGAATAAATCCAATTTTTCTATATTATTACTTAATCTGTTTGGATAATTTAATGCATATGAAATTGGTATTTGCATAGATTTTGGTCCTATATTTGCCATTATTGTACCATCCTCAAATTGTACCATTGAATGAACAAGACTTTGTCTATGTACAACAACTTCTATTTGTTCTGGATTAACATCAAAAAGCCATTTTGCTTCTATTACCTCAAAGCCTTTGTTCATCATTGTAGAAGAATCAATTGTTATTTTTTTCCCCATACTCCATGTTGGATGATTCAATGCATCTTCAACAGTTATATCATCATTTATTTCTTTATCAAAAAATGGACCTCCAGAAGCTGTTAAAAGTATTTTGTCTATTCTATTGCTATCTTCTCCATTTAAACATTGCATAATTGCGCTATGCTCACTATCAATAGTAAGCAATTTAGCTCCATTTTCTTTAGCTGTTTTCATTATTAATTCTCCACCTGCTACTAATACCTCTTTATTAGCTAATGCAACTGTCTTTCCATTTTTTATCATATTATATGTAGGCTTTAATCCTGCAATCCCTACAAGCGCAGAAATTGAAATATCAAAATCTGTTTTATTAGATATTTCCTCCATCCCATATTCACCATAATATACATTTAAATCTTTAAAATGATTTTTTAAAATATCTGCATTTTCTTTATCAATAATATATACATTTTTAGGTTTAAATTCTTCAATTTGTTCCATTAACTTCTTAATATTTTTACCTGCAACTAGTGTAACCACTTCAAATAAATCCTTATTTTCCCTAATTACATTTAAACTACTCTTCCCAATTGAACCTGTTGATCCAAAAATTGCTATTTTTTTCATATTTATTCTCCCTCTTTCATATTTTTTTTCTAAAACTCTTTAAAAACTCTTTTTCTTCTTTTGAAACCCTATTTGAGTCATGTATTTTACTAATAGCTTTATTTTGAGTAAATTCATTTAATTTATTTTCTTTAATAAATTCTTTTGTTTCTTTAGGAAATTTAATGTACATTTCACAAATCAACCATGCCTCAGCCATGTTTATATAGAATTTATTATTCTGTATTTTATTTAAAGTATCAAATATAACATACAAATTATCTTGATTTATAAAATGGTTTAAAATCATAACAAGCCCAACTCTTGACATAAATTCTGATTTATTTAAAGCTAATTTAACAGCTTCATCAAAATATTTTTGTTTATATTTTCTTATAATTTTTATTGAACTGCAAAAACTATCACATAAAGCCCAATTATCTATTTTACTTATATATTTTTTAAAGTACATATAAAATAGCTTCTCATCTTTTATATTAGATATTACAAATCCTTGTATAATTACTTCTTCGTAATATTTATATTTTGTATATTTTAAAAAATCTTCTATATCACTTTTTGAAATTATTTTAGCAATATCACGTAAAATAGGAACCCTAATTCCTATCATTTCATATTTTGAGTTTAAAACTAGTGAACTATGAAATTCTTTATATTTCATGTCTTGTATGCTTATCAAATAATTTATAAATTTATTATAATCATTCTCATTCCAATTTTTAATTACTTCAAATGGTTGTGTTGATTTTTTTGTATTTTTAATCATTTTTATTCCTTAAAATTAACTATATTTTTTAAAAAATTTTATATATATTATTAAAATTATATATTTTATATTTATCAAATTTTTATCATTCTCATAAATATAATATTTAATTATATTAGTCTTAATTTTATTAATTAATTTATATTTAATTAGCGAGTTAAATCATCTTTCCTATTTCTTGGTTTTAAGTTATTAAAATCACCAAAAATACTTAATATTTCATATCCATGCGTTTGCCTAAATTGTTTCGTACTTTGCCTAAGCATTTTCATTGTTTCAATCGCTTTATCAGTATGGAAAATTCCATCTCCATTTTTATTACTTCTATTTAAATACCTATTTGTTTTTTAATTCCAAACAATATCCTGAAATAGAAGTTACTAATAATATACATTCTACAACTATTCCGGAAATTGATTGTGCATAAATATTAAATACTAACCATAAAACACAAGTTATAATTCCTATAAATTTATATACTTTAATATCCTTTACCCATACAGAAATTACCCACACTATTGTAGCAAATACAGAAAATAAACTAAGTATCTCTGTATACGTAACAATAGCTAAAAAAACAGCATATAGTAGTATTGAGATTAATATTATAATATCTCTTTTTTCTATATGTTCTTTTTTTCCACATTTTTTTTCTTCAATAAAAATAATAATACTAGTAATCACTCCAACTGTAAGCATCAGCATTCCTTGATACTGTCCTAAAAAATAATATCCAATTCCTAAAAAAATTGTCTGAAAAAAACTTATTATTAGTAAAGTACTTCGTTCTTTTACATAATAAGTTGTTCCTATTAATATGTAACTAATTATAGAAAAAAGTTGTGATAAAATATATTTAAAAGATAAATCCATCTTCATCTCCCATATTTTGCTTTTTATAAATTCCAAATTTACTTAATACTCTATATCAATTTTATATTTTAATATTTTTTATATGCAAATTAAACCTATCTAAGTTTATAAATACTAGTGTAATAAATTTCTTATTTTTTTATTATAACTTTTCTTAAATTAAAATCGTATTTATCATCTTTTGATAAAATTTCATAAGGATTCTTTTCCCTATAATCTCTTGTTTCTTCCCATGTCATATTTCTTATATCATTTGATAAATCAATATGTAAAATTCCATTTAAGTGATCATATTCATGACAAAACACTGTTGACTTAAAGCCTTCAAATATTTCGTGAACTTTATTTGAATTAATATCGTAATACTCTACCTCAACTGAATATGGTCGATCAACAATAGCAACATAATCAAGACAAGAAGCACATCTTTCTAAAAATCTAGTATGTCCTTTAGCATTTAAAATAACTGGATTTATTATAACTAAACTTTCATCATAATCTGAATTTATGTTTTTATCCATACTTGGAGTTGTATTTTTTAGATAAATAATTCTTTTAGGAATTCCAATTTGAACAGAAGCTAAAGCATATACTGAATCATTTTTACAATATTTTTTTAATTTATCTATATAGTCTAAATAATTATCTGTAAGGAAATTTACATCCGTTGAACTTTTTCTTAATAGTTCTACATTATTTTCAATTGTAATTCTATTTATATCCATATTTAGTTTGGTCTCCTTTACCTTCTGCAATACATTATGCAAAAATTTTTATATATTATGGAAATATTAACTTCCTCTTGTATAAAAAGTTGTATTAATTATACCATTTTTTAAAATTTTTTTAAATAGTAAGTTCAAAATTTATTTGATGTAATCGTTTTTTACTAATTGACTAATTGTTAAAAATATATTATATTATTGGTAGATTTATATATTATGGAGGTTTTTAGTATGAGTTTAATAAAAGAATTTAAAGAATTTGCTAGCAAAGGTAATGTTACAGATATGGCTGTTGGTGTTGTAATAGGAGGTGCGTTTCAAAAAATAATTTCTTCTTTAGTTGAAGACATTATTACTCCAACTATTTCAATTTTCACTGGAAAAGCTGATTTTACTGAACTAACTTTTAATATTAATGGTGCAATTATTAAATATGGTAATTTCTTGACAGCAATTTTAGATTTTCTAATTATTGCCTTATCAATTTTCTTTGCTTTGAAAGTTATTAATACTTTTAACAAAAGAGCTGAACTACTTGCAAAAGGTGGATTAGATAAGATTACAGACGCAAAATTATTAAAAAAATTAAATAAAATGAAGAAAAAAGAAGAAACAGATCCAGAACCTACTGTAAAAGAATGCCCTTATTGTTATTCTGAAATAAATATAAAAGCAACAAGATGTCCTCATTGTACTGCAGAACTTGAAAAAATTATTAAAGAAATTTCAAAATAAGTTAGGGGGCAAAATAGTTTGAAACTTAATTCAGATAATCAAATTCTAGCAGAAAATAAAATCTTAATTTTATATATTTTAAGTAAAGTCGGAAAACCTATTTCACATAACGAACTTTTAGAATTGGTAATATCAATATCTGACATGAATTACTTTTATTTTCAGCAATTTTTACTTGATTTAATAGAAGATAATTATGTAATAAAATACAAAAACGAAAATGAGGATATTTATGAACTTACTCCTGATGGGAAAAATGCTTTAGATTTAACTATTGATATAATTCCAGGAATATTAAAACTTATGGTAGATAGTAGATTTAAAGAAAATTTTAATATTATTAAAGATAAATTTTCAATTGTTGCTGAATATACTCCTATAACTGAAACTAATTTTTCTGTAAAATGCAGAATTATTGAAAATAATAATACAATTTTTAATTTAGAAGCATATGCTGGTTCTAGGGAACAAGCTAAACAAATTGTAAAAAATTGGAAAGAAAATGCTATACATATTTATCCTGAAATACTTCATTCATTAATTGATGAAAGAAACTAAAAAGGAGGACTTTTCTTATGCCACTTATAATTATTATATTAATTGGAATTGTTATTTACCAATCACGTACAAATGAAAAGCTAAATGCAAAAAATTTATATTTACAAAAAGAATTAAAAAAATATCAAGAACAAAATTCAGAAATAGTTAATCCTACTGATAATACTACTGTAAATTTTGAAAAAAATAATATTATTTCTGAAAAAGAAAGTATATCTAGATATATAAATAAATCAACACAAAAAATTGATTCACAAGCCAGTAAAAATCTTTCAATTTTAATTACTGGCTCAATTCTTATCGTTTTAGCCGCAATTGTTTTCTTAACTACAGCTTGGCAAACTATACCAAATTTTATAAAAACTATTATGCTTTTCTTGGTTGCTTTTGTATTTATGGGATTTAGTAAACTTTCTAAAGAAAAATACAATTTAGTAAAAGCTTCTCAAACTTTTTTTTATATTAGTATGGCTTACTTACCAATTTGCTTTTTATCAATTTCAATATTTGAACTATTCGGTACGTATTTATCAGTAAATGGTGAAGGAAAATATATATATTTAACCTTATCAACAATAATTCTTTCTATACTTTATTATTATATTTCAAAAAGATCAGATGATAAAAATATATTTTATGGAAGTATACTTTCTCAACTCTTATCTGTAATTTTATTTTCACTAATGTTTGAAGAAAGAATATTTCTCGTATTTATAAATTTATTACTTTATAATTTACTATTGATTCTAATAACAAAAGAAAAAATATTTGAACTTGTTATAAAAATAATTCCTTATGCCATTGCATTTGGTGTTATTTGTGGAGCCGGAACAAATGGTTATATATCTGGTTTTCATAATGTTTCTTGGTATTTTATAATTAACTGCCTATTACTAGCAATTAATTTTATTTATTTGGAAATAAAACAATCAAGTATAATAAAATCTTTATTATTTAATTTATTCTTATATATATTTGGATTTTGTATAATATTTAAAAAAGAATTAGGCTTTTCTGATGGACTTTGCCAATCTTTAGCTACTTTATTTACAATTTCAGTGTTTGTAATAGAAAACTTTATTTTTAATAAATTAAAAGAAAACCAAAATTTAATAAAAAGTCTTAGAATTTCATCTTTAATTGCAATTGGATATATATATATTGGAACTCTTTTAGAAAATGAAAATATGATAATACCTAGTTATATAATTTCAATACTTTTATTTACTTTATTAATTTATAATTTTAAAGTTAGCAAAAATAATATATATAAATATCTATCTTATATTTTTACAAATATTTTACTTTATGATTTTTTTGATAATCTATTACTAAATGAAAATATTATTAAGTTTATTCCTATGATTACAACTTCAATAATTATGATATATGAAATGTATATTTTAAAAAGTAAAGATTCTTTTTTAAATATATATTTAAGCTTTTTTGAAGCTATATCTTTAGGATTTCTTGCTATTGATGGAAAAGAAGTTAACTCTATTATAGCTCTTTTATTTACTATTTTTGTAATTTATTATAATAAACAAAACAATTATAATAAAATCTTCAATTCTATACCATTATTATGTTTATTACCATGTATTTTAAATACCGGTTTATCTAACGAATTAGAACTTGGAATTTTGCTTTTATCTACTATTGGATTAACTTATTTTTCTGTTATTTCTAATGACATAAATACTTATACTATTGTTTCTGGAATATATTTGTTTATAACAAGTGATAAAATAAGCAGTGAATATTATATAGAATTATTATTTATTTTTTGGGGAATAATGCATGTTTATTTTTACAAAAATGAAAAAGCAAAAGACATTTTTAAAGTTCTAACAAGTATTTTTATAACTGCCTTATATTATTCGGTTGCAAATGATTTAGAATTGCTTGAATTAACTATATTTAAATTATTAGGTGCTGTAATTTTGGGTATGTATATTTTGAAAAATATTATGATAAAATACTATAAAAATTATGATTTTCTTGAATATGTATTTTGGGGATTAATTTACTTTATTGCTCTTTCAAGTTATTCAGATTCTTTTGATGGAATTGTCTTTAGTATTTTTATTTTAGGTATTATTTTCTTTAGTTATTACAAAAAATATGGCTCAACTTTTTTGTCTGGAATAATTGCTATTTTAGTAAATGCTTTTGTTTTAACTCGTGAATTTTGGTTTAATATTCCATGGTGGATTTATCTTTTAGTTGTTGGAGGAACTTTAGTTGGATTTGCAATTAAAAATGAAGCTAATGAAAATAAGAAAAAAATATCTGTTGGAACAGTACTTAAGGAAATAAAAGAAAGTGTTGAAAAGAAATAAGATTTTTGTCTTTTATTGACTTGTATTTACATTTATAAAAATAGATGCTATAATTTTTATAGTGATACTTTTTAAGTATCCAAATTTAGTTTTCTATATAGGTAAGATAAAATCTTTATCTTAAATTAAATCAAAAATAATTTTAATCAAATTATTTTTTCCTAAAACTTACTAAGTCCAAATAAAAATATTATAGCCCCTAACAATATAAATTTTTATTATCTGTAATTAAATAACTTTCTATATCAATTTCTATGATTTGAAATATTAAAATAACAAAATACAATATATTAAAATCCTATATAGAAACTAAATATATAAGAGCAAACTATAAATTTATACTCCGTAGATAGTTTGCTCTTTTAATTTGAATATATACTTTTATTTTAAATTTCTATTTGGTCTAACAGCTTCATATAAAATAATACTTGTTGCAACTGCTGCATTCAAGCTTTCAGTTTTTCCTAACATTGGAATTTTAATCCTTTTATCTGCTATTTCTAAAAGCTTGTTAGATACTCCATTTGCTTCATTGCCAATAATAATTGCTGATTTTTTGTAATCTACATTATAAATACTTATATCTGTTTTTAGATCTGTTGCATATACCTTTATTTTATGCTTTTTTAGTTCTTTTATAGTTTTTTCTAAATCTTCACATTCTATAACTTTTACTCTAAAAATTGCTCCCATTGTTGAACGTACAACTTTTGGATTATAAATATCGCTACTATCCTTGGAAACTAAAATTTGTTTTAAATTAATACTATCGGCTGTTCTTAAAATAGTTCCCATATTGCCTGGATCCTGAATATTATCTAAAATTAGGAACATATTTGCTTTAAAATTAATAAACTCTTCTTTATTATTTGATTTATCAATTATTGCAAGAATACCTTGAGGATTAGAAACTTCTGTCATTTGTAAAAATATCTTTTCATTAACATATATACAATCATATTTAGCTATCTCATATAAAAGATCTTTCGGTATACTTCCACTATTCTTACAATCTTCGCAAATTACAATCTGATTAATTTTAGCCTCTTCCTGAATTGCCTCTTGAATCATTTTAATACCTTCAACAATAAATTCTTGAAACTCTTCTCTATATTTTTTTTCTTTTAATTTTTTTACGTGTTTAACAAATTCGTTATCCTTACTTGTTATAACCATTTTTTTATCCTTTCAATAGCTATAAGTTTAAATCAGTTAATATTTTTAACAATATATTTGTCTTAAATATATTTTACACAAATTTTAAATAATTATTTTAAGTAATTTAAAAATTCTTTTATCTCTCCTAAAACATAATTTTTATCTTTTAATTTAAATGTTATATAAGGAAATTTAGAAGGAGAAAATTTAATCCTATTTTTATAAATTTTCATTAACTTATTAACATAATCCAAATTAAATTTATCAATTTGAAAATGGAATAAAATATTATCACCTTTTTGATTTATTTTTATAATATAATTTTTTCTAGCAAGATTTTTAATTCTTGATATATCTAGTAAATTTTCAATTTCCTTAGGCATTATTCCATATCTATCTAATATTTCATCCGTTACATTTTGTATGTCTTCTTCTGATTTACACAAAGCAATATTTTGATAAATTTCTATTTTTTGACTACTGTTTTCTATATAATTATCTGGTATATAGCTAGATACATCTATATCAATTTGAACATCAATTTCTTCAGCTGTCTCTTCACCTTTAATCTCTTTTACAACTTCATCTAATAATGAACAATACATATCATAGCCTATCTGTTCCATATGACCATGTTGAATCTCTCCAAGTAAGCTACCGGCGCCTCTTATTTCCAAATCTCTCATAGCTATTTTAAATCCAGAGCCAAACTCTGTAAACTCCTTAATTGCTTTTAATCTTTTGTCTGCAACTTCACTTAAAACCTTATCTCTTCTATATGTAATATAAGCATATGCTTGTTTATCTGAACGTCCTACTCTACCTCTTATTTGATAAAGCTGTGCTAAACCTAATCTATCTGCGTTTTCAACTATAATTGTATTAGCGTTTGGAATATCAATTCCAGATTCCAAAATAGTTGTACATACTAAAACATTACTCTTTTTATTTATAAAATCTTTCATAATGTCTTCTAGTTCATTACCTGACATTTTCCCATGCGCTAAATCTACTTTAGCATTTGGAACAAGGCTCTTTATTTCAGCAGTTTTTCGTATAATTCCATCTACATTATTATATAAGTAAAATACCTGTCCTCCTCGTTCTAATTCTCTTAATATTGCTTCTCTTATTACATCTTTATCGTATTCTAATACATAAGTTCTTGTAGGAATTCTGTTTTGTGGTGGTTCATAAATTACTGACATATCTCTCATACCAACAATTGACATATGTAATGTTCTAGGGATGGGTGTAGCAGTCATAGTTAAAACGTCTACACTATTTTTATATTCTTTAATTTTTTCTTTATCCTTTACTCCAAAACGATGCTCTTCATCAATAATTAAAAGTCCCAAATTCTTAAATTTAACATCTTTGCTTAAAACTCTATGAGTTCCGAATTACAATATCTATTTCCCCAAGTTCTAATTTCTTTATTATTTCAGTTTGTTTATTTTTTGTTCTAAATCTATTTAATAATTCGATTTTAATTGGATATTCTTTCATCCTATTCTGAAATTCTTCATATTGTTGATTAGATAGTATTGTAGTTGGTGCTAAATAAACAACTTGCTTTTGATCCATACAAGCCTTAAAAGCTGCTCTAATTGCAACTTCTGTTTTTCCATATCCGACATCACCACAAAGAAGTCTATCCATTGGCCTAGAAGTTTCCATATCTTTTTTTACTTCTTCTATACATCTTAATTGGTCATCTGTTTCCACATAAGGGAAAGAATTTTCAAATTCTTTTTGCCATAAAGTATCTTTAGAAAAACTAAAGCCTTGCATCTTTTGACGTTTACTATAAAGCTGAATTAACTCTTCTGCTACTTCTCTTAAGTTTTTCTTTACCTTTTCTTTTGTCTTTTTCCAATCTTTTGATTGAAGACTATTAATAATAGGCTCTCTTTGATCTGAGCCAATATATTTTCTAATATTGTCTAGTGAGTTTGTAGGAACATAAAGAACATCATCCCCTTTATATTTTATTTTAATATAATCTTTAGTTATTCCATCAGCCCTAATTGTTTGAACACCTAAGTATTTTCCAATACCATGATATTTATGAACAACATAATCGCCCTCTTTAATATCTGAAAATACAACTTTTTCTCCTTCCTTAAAAATCTTTGAAGAGCGAAATCTTTTTGATTTTATTTCAAAGATTTCAGAAGTTGAAATAACTAGTAAATTCATATCAAGTATTTCAAATCCACTAGAAAAAGCTCCATTGGTAATAATTATTTCCCCTGGAGTTAATTCTATATTCTCAAGTTTTTCCTTATATTTGTTGTTAATACCTTTATCAAAAAGAAGCTTAGACATCTTTTTACAATCATCATTATTTCCACCTAGGATTACTGTTAATTTGTTTTTGTTAACTGCTTCTTGTAATTCCTGAAACAGTATATCCATTGAACTGCGAAAAAAGTTTACCTCCCTATAGCTAAAGCTATATCCGTTTCTTTTTGCATGCATACTATATTTATCTACAAAACCAATATCCTGCCTTTCTAGATATATTGTTTGTCTTTTTTCAATTTTCTCCAAAAACAAATAATAGTCATCAATAGTTGTTAACATTTCAGGTACAATTTTGTTTTTTTCAATTAAATCTTTCTTCAAGTTTTCGTTATCTTTTGCGATATTTTCACTTCTAGCTTTTAATTTTTCAATTTCATCTAAAAAAATAATATAATCATCTTGTAAATAATCTAATAAAGTATTTGAGTTTTTATAAAAACAATTAAAGTATTTATCTATTTTATTAATAAAGTCACCATTTTTAATTTCTTCAATATGTTTTTCTACTTTCTCACTTAAATTTTTTGCGTAAGTTTTTTCCACAATTCTTTCGCAAATTGTTGATAAATCGTCATCTAAAACAAATTCAAAAGAAGGAAAAATTTTAACTTCTTCTAACATTTCAACTGTCCTTTGACTTGTAATATCAAAATTTCTAATAGAATCTATTTCATCTCCCCAAAACTCTATTCTAACACCTTTGTTTTTGGAAGTAGCAATATCAACAATTCCACCTCTTATACTAAACTGCCCTTTCCCTTCAATTAAGTCATATCTTTCAAATCCAAGGTTAACAAGTTTTTGTTTGAATTCATCTAGATTAAAAGTATCACCAGGTTTTAGAGTAATAGAATTTTTATATAAGCTTTCTTTTGAAATCATTTTTTGTATAACAGCTTCTATAGTTGTAACAATAATTTTTGCTTTTCCTGATATAATATTATTTAAAACTGAAATTCTATCAAATAATAAATCTTTACTTTCAGCAATATAATCAAAGCTAACTGTATCTCTTTTTGGGAAAAAATCTACCTTTTCACCAAAAAAATTTAAATCTTTAACTATTTTTTTTGCTTGTAATTCGTTATAAGTAATAATTACAATCGGTTTTTCTGCATAAAATCTAGTACTATAGGCAATATGTACTTTACCTGTATCTGTAAGACCTGAAATCATCATAGGGTTTGTACCCTTTTTTACATCAAACAAGTAATCATTATACTTTTTAACATTAGGTACAACCTTAATAAGTGAATTCATATAAATATATTTCCTTTCTTATATACTATACTTTTAAATATAGTATATTCCATAAAAATTACGTAATTTATATTATATATCAGTTTTATCTAGATTTCAAGTTGAATTTAGGAGAATTTTATGGTATAATATAATTATCAATACCGAAAGGACGTGTTCGAAATGAAAAGAAACATCTTCTGCATCATCTGTTGCATCATCTGCTGCATCATCTGCGGTGGCACAGCTACCGCATCCTATGTTGCAGTCCCTCTTGATGGTGGGACTCGGGTAGCTCCTGTAGCTCTGACTCCCATGGAGCGCCGGTGCTACAGCATGGAACAGCTAGAAATAGTCGAATTGTACTCTGAGTTACTGGTCGAATATCCCCCCCATGGGGATCTTTCTATAAGGGACCAGCAACTCCTGCTGGAGTTTGCTTCCTTATGGGAACCCCGCCTTTTTGGCGATCACGTTCTCGGGACAGATCCCGAGACAAAGGAAGTGGTCTTTGACGGGAACCCCACCGGGGTATTCGTTGGCGACTGCATTCCACGGAGGAGATTGCCATCATGTTTAGATTTCAACCAAGCTGGTCTGGAACTGTTTCATAACCAATATCCTGATCCCCTCTATTCCTATGGTGGGGTGCTTTACGGGATTGCAGGGAAGTTCTTCCTGGAGGACTTCTCAGCAAAAACCGGAATAAAATCGCTCCACCAAGTGAGATTTTATCTACTTGGTGAGAAGATTGTCCCCGTGTACAGGCTTTCCCCCGATGGGGAGCTGTACGTGGGGACGACCCCCGCGTCTGAAATTCTCCCCCCTTAACAGGTGGGGAGAATTTTATATTTATAAATAATTTAAGTTTCAATATATTTTAAAACTATACTATATTAAATATGATTATGATTATATGAATATTTTTATATAAATACACACCGGTGGAGCTGGGTTACAGCTCCACCGGTGCCCTCCATTTACCAGAAATCAGGATATCTAGTAAATGGAGGAAAGAAAATGTCCCTTATTGGTGGTGCTTAAGCTTTACAGCTTCAATAACCACCCCGAGGATGTAAGCTATAAAGACCAACATCCATCCCGCAATGGTAGACATTTTCTTCCCTCCCTTCTAGAAAAACTTATTAAAATTATACAATATTTTTCCTATTTTGTCAAAACAATTATGTAAACTATTTTAATATTTTTTAAACAGTTTTTATTCAATTTTTTCTTATATAAGTAAAAAATATTGATATTAAATACAATAATTTATATAATATAATTAATATAATTATTTAAAGATACAATAATTACTTATTTATAAAAATATATAATGAAAGGACAGTAATTACGTCAGAAGATTTTATAAAAACAAACATACTATATTCTGAATTAAGCAAATTATTAAAAATTAAAGGAATAGATAAAATTATTACTGAACAAGATATAATATTAGCTCCTAATGGAAGAATAAAATTAATAGAAGATAAATTAAATCAAGCAGGAATAGATAAAAATATAATAAAAGAAGTATTACATGATTTAAAAGAAAATATATTTACTAATTTAAAATATACACAGATTGAAGATGACTATTATGAGTTTTTAAAACAATTAGAAACTTTAATTAAAAGCCTAAAATAGAAAGGAGACAATTCGATGCACAATACTGAAACAAATAGAATTGAAAATAAAGAACAATTAAATGAAGATTTTGAGCAAGAAGTTATTGCATTTCTTAATTATAGAGAAGGTGGAATAATTTATGTTGGAATTCGAAAAGATGGACAAGTAGTTGGTGTTAAAGATATTGATTTAACACAATTACAAATAAAAGATAGAATAAAAAATAATATCCAACCCTCTACTCTTGGTCTATTTGATGTAATAGTAGAAGATATTGATGATAAACAAATAATTAAAGTAGTTATATCTAGTGGAACAGAAAAACCATACTATTTAAGGAAAAAAGGAAGAACTCCTGAAGGATGCTATATTAGAATTGGTAGTGCTAAAGAACAAATGACATTTGATATGATAGATGAGATGTATTCTAGAAGAGTTAAAACATCTTTAAAAGAATTAGAATCGCCTAGACAAGACTTAACATTTAGGCAATTAAAGATTTATTATGAAGAAAATGGAATGAAACTTAATGATAATTTTGCTAAAAATCTAAATCTTTTAACTAGCGGTGGTAAGTATAATTATAATGCTTTCCTACTTGCTGATGAGAACAATATATCAATAAAATTAGTTAAATATTTAGGAACTAATAAAATGGAATTAATTGAAAATCACGAGTATGGCTATTGTTGCATAATTACTGCAACACATAGAATTTTGGAAAGATTAGTTTCTGAAAATACTGTATATGCAAAAATTGAATACAATGGCAGAAAAGAAGTGGAAATGATAGATAGTAAAGCTCTAAAAGAAGCTGTTATCAATGCTATTGTTCATAGTGATTATACTTATAACACTTCTCCTATTGTTGAGCTTTATTCTGATAGAATTGAAATTACTTCTGGTGGTGGACTTCCTCAAGAATTATCACAAGAAGAATTTCTAGAAGGTGTTACTGCTCCAAGAAATAAAGAACTTATAAGAGTTTTTAAAGATGTTGATTTGATTGAAAATATTGGCTCTGGTGTTTTAAGAATACTTGATGCTTATGATAAAAGCTGTTTTATATTTATGGATCACTTTTTAAGAGTTTCTTTTAAATACAGGGAAAATCCATTTGAATATGATGATACTGCTAAAGAAAAAAGCAGTAAGTTAGGCAGTAAGAAAAGCAGTAAGTTAGCAGTAAGTAAAAAAGAAATTTTAAAACTATGCAAAACTGAAAAGTCACTAAAGGAAATTGCTGAATACTTTGGATATAAAGATGTTTATAAGTTCAAAAATAATTATATAAATGTTTTATTAGATGAAGGAAATTTGAAAATGACAATTCCTGACAAACCAAAAAGTAGAAATCAAAAATATGTTGCAAAATAACGGATGGTGTAAAAATGAAAATTAGATGTTTGAAATGTAATGATATAATTGAATCAAAAAAATTGCATGATTGTGTAAGTTGCAAATGTGGAGCTTGTTCAATAGATGGTGGCAATCAATATACAAGAATTGGTGGAGATTTTAATTATATAAATATAATAAATGAAGATGGAAAAGAAGAATTATTAGAAAAGTTTAATTAGAAGGAGAAAGTAAATTGAGTAATGAAGTAAAGATTTATAGGTATAATGATGATATATCATTTAGACAATGTACATTAGCTAATAGTACTGATAACCTAACATATGGAGATTGCACTTGTTTTGAAACAAGAGAAGAAAACTGGAAAACACATTATTTTTGCAAACAATATGGAATACATTTACATTGTACAAAACATACAGAACAGGAATTAATTTTATTAAGAAGTGGTACATATGATTATTGGCTAAAATGTCCTAAATGTAATAAAGAAATTGAAATTGATGATTTAAATAAAACAATACAAGATTGCATAAAAATATTAAATATACCTAAATTTAAAGATGCTAAATTAATTAAATTAGATGATTGGTATATTCCAGAGCTAAAAAAAGAAATTAAAGATGAAAAAATATCTGATTATTGGATTAAATCCGATGTAAAGACAGATAAAGATGGAGATACAATTGTAGTTTTATATGTTGGCAAAAGAGATTCTAAAGATAAATGTCAGTTTTTTATAAAACCAGAAAAATTACAATTATCAAATGACTATAAAGATTTAGATCCAGCAAAGATTCTTACAAAAATAGAGGTAACTTTAAAAGATAGAATAATTAAACAAGAATATGATAATTAGATTATATAAAAGTGTAAAAGGAGAATTAAATATGGCAAAGAATTGTGTTATGTGTAATAAGAAATTAGGTTTATTTGAAAAAATATATCAAGATAAGTATTGTAAAGAATGCTATGATAAACAAGTTGCAAAAATGCAAGAAATGATTAAAATAGAAAACGAAAGAGTACGAGCCAAACAAGAAGAAGAAAGAAAAAAGCAAGAAGAAGAGCAACTAGCTAGAAAATTAAATGAAGAGAAATTATTAAAAGAAAAGAAAGATTCATTTAGAGATTATTTTTTATATACAGATTTTTTCTATGTAATAATAAAAATAATTGATAATGTTCCTTTCCACTATAATGATATTTTTAGTGATTCAATAAAAAATAAATTTGATATAATTATGCCATTATTAAATGAAATGATTAAGAGTTTGCCCCAAAATTATACTTTAAAAGATATAAAAGAATTAACAACATATAGAAATGAGTCAAAAATAATTAGTAAAGTACTTAAATTTAATAATTATGTAAAAAGAGATTTAAATAGTGAAAAATATTGTCTAATAAAAATGGAAACAGAAAGATGTTCTAAAACACCTAATAATAATGTTTTAGATGATATTGATGTGAATATATTAAATTCTTTACTTACTAGCAATTGCTTTGTAGATTTTGAATCAACAATAAATTATGCTTTAAATAATAGTTTTGCATTAATAAATAATTATCAAAAATATGTAGAAGATTATATGAGTAAGGCTAATAATGATAGAAAATATGATACTTCAAAATGTATAGCATTTGCAAAAGAATCAGAAATGGAACAAACATATGAAATTATAAATATCTACTATTTCTATGCAATTTTTATTATATATTATGCATATTATAATAGAATAATTGATGGAATAATAAATAATAGTGAATTGTATAAAGTTTATTCTAAATTAAAAAATGAAATTCATAATGATAGTTATATTGTTGAAAAATTATATCCAATATATAATTCATTATATAGAAAAGAATTTGAAATCGAATTTGAAGAAGAAACAGATTTTAAGTTACTAATAGAAATGATACAAAAGAAAGAAAAAGAAGTAGAAAAAAATGATTATAAAAGTATTGAAGAAAATATTTTAAATATTAATATTGAGAATTTTATAAATATGGATGGAGATGATTTACTATATGAACTTACAAGAGTGATTGAAAACAATATTGTATCATATAAAAAATACATATCTTTAGAAGAAATAATTAATATGTTTATTTATTCAAGAGAAGAAGTTAATATTTATAATAAAGTCCAAGCTCAAAAAGCAGTTTATGAAAAAGAAAGGATATTAAACGGAATTTTTGATGAAGAGAAGAAAGTTGTTAGCAATTCCTTAGATTATTCAACAATCGATAATGGCTACGATTTTGAATCCTTTGTAGCTAACTTGTATAAAATGTTAGGATACAATGTTGAAGCTGTTACTGCAAAGAGTGGAGATCAAGGAGCAGATGTAATTATTGAAAAGGATAATATAAAATATGCAATTCAAGTTAAATATTACAATAATCCAGTTGGAAACAAAGCTGTTCAAGAAGTTGTAGCTGCAAAAAGCTTTTACAAAACTGATAAAGCTATGGTTGTTACTAATAGTACATTCACTCCACAAGCCATAACTCTAGCAAATGCAAATGATGTTTTATTAGTGGATGGAAATAAATTAGATGAGTTAATAAAAGAGGCAAAAAACAAATAAAATGAAAATAGAAGAAGTTAAGAAAAAAACAGAGAAGAGAATTTTAGCAATTTATGATTGTTTTAAGAACGGTTATATCGAAGAATCCCTTATACTATTATATTCGACAATAGATTCAATATCGTGGTTATATTCTGATGAAACAAATGTAGATAAAAGAAAACCAGGATGTGATTTTATGAAATTTTCCAAAGATTATTATCTACCATATTTAACTGGTTATGATATATCAGTAGAGGAATTATATTTGGCAAGATGTTCTGTGGTACATACTAGTTCATCACTTGCAAGAAATCAAAAGCAAAATAGACAATTTCAATATTCCACTTCAGAAGATAATAGAAATGTGCAAAATAATATAACGAAATTGGTATGTAGTACTTGTATTAGTATAAATATAAAAGATTTAATTTTAGCTTTGAAGTTTTCTATTGAAAAATTTTTTGATTCGTTATCTATTAACAAAATAAATGAAATAGATAAAAAAACAGAGAACTGGTATGTAGATTGTATAATTGAATAGAGATAAAAACTGGACATGGTTGTCCAGTTTTTATCTATCTCTTTTTCTATCTTTCTTTTTAGCAATATCCTTTTCAGCTTGTTCTCTATTTACTTCAGTTCTTTTTTGAATTAACTTTTCTTCTTTTGCTCCTTTTTCAGCTTTACTTATTATTATTCTACAAGTTTGCAATTTTTTATTTATTCTTTCAATATCTTCGTTAAGATGATTTATTTTTACTTTGAGAATCGTTTTATCGCCACTATTTTGAGTATGGTTATATAATTTCATATAATCTTCTTTTTTAGCCTTTAAAGGCGAAATTTCTTCAAGATATTTAGTTCTTAAATTTTGTACATCTTCTAGATTTTTTATATCATGAATATTAATCATATTAAATACATCCATCATTTTATTAAATTTATCTAATTCCTTATAATACTCAGGTGTTCTTTCAATATAATGTATTTTGGGTGGTAACTTTCCTAAAACATATAGGAAATACACATATAATCTATAAAATGATGATGTTTTTAATAAATCTTCATTAATCTTTACGCCTTCATATATTTTTATTCTATATATTTTATTTTCTTTAGGTTGATAATTTCTATAATAGATTCTATCTTTAATATTCTCAAAAGTATAATCTTCTCCAAATGCTCTTGCTAATCTTATATTCCTATTGAAATATGGAGTAGATATAGATAATGAATTGTTGGACTTTTTTATATAATAGCCTTTATAGGCTAATTCATCTACAAAATCTTGATATTTTCTTGATTTTTCAATTGCTTCATCAATATCTTGTTTTATTAATTCCATTTTGCCACTATTTCGATTATAGTTTTGTATTCTGCTACTTGCAATATCACTTTCTTTTTCTGCTTTTTCAGTTTCAATTACAGATAATCCGTATTTTCTGCATAGATCATCATTTGTTTGTCTTACTAAGGCAAGTTCTACTTTTGAATTATGATACTTACTGCCATCTACAAACGAAACAGAATTTAGTATTATATGATTATGAACATTATCTTTATCTACATGTGTACATACTAATACTTGATATTTATCTCCCCACAAACTTTCTGCTAATTCAACACCTATATCGTTACATTCTTCTGCAGATACTTCTTTGCCATTAAATGATTGTATAAAATGATAACCGTAGCCTACCATCTTCTTTATGAAAATTCTTTTTAGTAAGCATCATTTGAGAATATGCTATATCTGGAATACAATTTACACTAGATACTAATATTCCGTGCTCTGTTTTCTCTCCATTTTTAGCATAGTTTATAACTGCCTCTAAATTCTTTTGTATTACCGTATATTTTGTTATCGCCATATTATCGCCTCCTAATTTTGTCTTGAGTATAATCTCTTTTCAAAATTCAATATAAAATTAGAAAGTTCTTTTGAAATATAACTATAATCATCATGCGAAACACTATATCTTGAATTTGCTATTCTTGCTATTTGATTTATATTATTTGCTATCCCATAAAGCTCTCTCTGAAAAAGTTTTATTTCATCATTTGGTTGTTCTTTTATTTTATATCCTTTAATCATACTTCTAATAAATTCTGCTTCACTTAATCCTGCAGTTTTTGATTTTTGCTTTAATAAATTATCTTCTTTTACATCTATCCATATTTGTTTTTTTATATTTCTTTTTCTCATAAAATTTGCTCTCCTTTCTTAAAATAATTAAAGGGGTTTGGGGAAGAATTTCCCCATCAATCAGTTTTACCCTTAAACTGACAAGCAGTATTTATACGGGAGTATAAATGCGACGCTTGCTTTCAAAATATTGTCGTGTTGATTTAGGTATAAATCAATTCATTAAATACAATTTAGTAAGTAAGCCTGAGGAACTTCCCCTCAGGCTTCTCTCAGAACCGTGCGTGAAACTCTCGCTTCACACGGCTCCCAATTACCTTGCCATTGGTATAATTCCAAATTTCCAGTGTGCAAATAGCTTTGTATCTCTTTGTGCAATTTTCGCTAACCATTTTATAGCTCTTTTCTTTGACCTTATAGTTTTATATTTTCTCATAACCCATTTAACAAGAATTGAATTAAAATAATCCAATATTTTATTAACCTCTGTTTTATAATAATGCGAGTAATAATTTATCCATCCTTGTATTTTACTGTTAAACATATTAGCAATGTCAGATAATGATTTATCTACCTGTCTTTGTATTCTATAGCTCCTTAATTCTTTCCTTATGTCTTTTTGAGCTTTATCACTCATTGCTGGTATAAAACTATTGAATATTTGCCCTTTATTATTTTCTGCACTTCTTATTCTAAATGTATATCCTAGAAAATCAAATTTTATGTTTTCATAATTTCCTTTTCTGTTATCATCTTTGCAATATACAATTTTAGTCTTTTCTAAATTCAATTCCAGCCCACAAGTTTTAAATCTCTTATCTAAAACTTTTATAATGTATTTAGCTTGTTTTAATGATACACAATTTAAAACTCCATCATCTGCATAACGAACCCATTGTATTGTTGGAAATTCTTTACTCATAAAATCATCAAATACGTAGTGCATAAACAAATTTGCTAACACTGGACTTATTACTCCTCCTTGTGGTTTTCCTGCTGTTCTTTCTACTATTGTTCCATCTTGCATTTTAAATGGTGTTTTTAGCCATCTTTCAATGTAAAGTATTATCCATTGCTCATTTATGTGTCTTTTAACCATTTCAATTAGATAGTCATGTCTGATATTATCAAATAGACCTTTAATATCAAAATCTACTACCCAATCTTTCTTCCAGCACCTTTCTCTTAAAACTCCTATTGCATCTATTGCTGATTTATTTGGTCTATAACCATATGAGTCTTCATAGAATAATTTTTCTACTCCTGGTTCAAAGTATATCTTAGCTACCATTTCTGCTACTCTGTCTTCAACAGTTGGTATCCCTAATATTCTAGTTCCACCATTCTTCTTTGGTATTGCTACAGCTTTTACTGGTTTTGGAAAATATGTTCCTGATGACATTCTATTCCAGATTTTGTACAAATTATCTTTCAAATTTTCCTCAAAGTCTGATATTGTCTGGTCATCAATTCCATATGTTCCTTTATTTGCTTTTACTCTGTCAAATGCTATTTTCACTATTTGTTTTGAAATTTTAAATGGTTTTGTTTCTTCCATAAACTCCTCCTTCTTTCAAAGTTGATTTATTTCTTAAACTAGTAATCCTGAACCCTTCGCTCCATTTCCATTACAGAAACTTCGTCACTACTACAGTTCAATCTGCCCCTATTAATTACATTGGTACTCTTAGTCTTGTGGTTCTCCCACTTGATATTCTCCCTTAGCATTAATTAATAGGTTCCCACGTTTCGTATAAATGCCCATGTTAAGTTCATGCCACCTATGCACCGTCCATCATTTAGTCAGTAAACAGGTTTCCTCTAAACTTATCCCAATATGCCGAAGACTATTGGTTTTGATGAAAATTAAATCTTACGACGCTTTCAAAAAGTGGTTCACTCTCGTTCATCTCCTTAACACACACCTGACAACTTAAATGTTGCCTTTTCTCTAATACTCACTACCATATCTTTTGAATACAGCAGCTTAGAGTGGTTTGAAAACTCCACCTGTATGGCGTTTTCGGTAGACCTACTACCATCATCTATACAATTAATTGTATCTTCAAATAGCTTATGCTATTTGGATATACGCTCGTGGCGCACCTTCAGCTCTATTTTTTATATTGTTCATTTTTTGTACCCATTCTAATTGATTATTTGCCTTTAATTCTTCATTAATATTTTCTTGTTCTGCAAATTGTTTTATTAAGTTATTTACTTTTGTATTTGACTCTTCATCTATTATTACTAAATGTTCGTGTAGCTTGTTATTTAGTAATAGTTCTTGATATAAAACTTGTTTATGCTCTTTCAGAAAGTTTAATCTTAATAATCCATATTTACCAAAATGCTTTCCTTTTGTTTCTTTGCTTTCTTCAGGAATTGTTATATTAAGTAAATAATAATCTCCATATTTTGTATATTCTAATTTCATTAAAATCACTCCATTTCATCTTTATCTTCAAAATTATAATTTGCATAAAGAAAATCTAAATTATCGTAATGCCTTTGTTCATAATTTTGGTAGCTGTTTTTCTTTCCTCTATTGTTATAGTTATTATTGTTATAGTTAGGTCGTAAATTTTCCGTGTCCTGAGTCGTAGATTTTACGATTCGGGACTCGTAATTTTTACGAATCACTTTTGTTAATTCTTCATCATGTTCTATTTTTCCTACATAGATTAGGTTTGGCTTATTTGCACCTCGCTTTTTCTCGTGTATTAACCTACATTCATTTAATTGCTTAAATGCTTTTGTTGCAGTTTTATCAGATAGATTAAGCATTGTCTGTACTTCTTTTCTAGTAAATATAAGAAATACATTACCATCTTCATCAATCCAGTTATTTTTAGCTGATAAAGTTAGTCTATTTAATAGAAATCCGTAGAGAATTTTGCTATCTGAATTTAATTTATCTCTATATTTCTTGTTAAAGAATAATTCCATAGGTATTTGATAATATAAATGCTCAAAACATTCATGAGCTTTATAAGGTATAAATTCCATTTCTACATCCTTTCTGATAATCAGAATAGGAATAATAATAAATAAAGGGAGTTTTGATAGACTTATCAAAGAATAAAATCTTCCCGACATGCAATCCCGACACTTTATATGAATTATAGGGTATTTTTTGGAACTTTTCAGAACTGCTCCCAAGTACCTATAAAAAGTGCCTTTTTGCTGAAATAACGCAAAAAAATACAGGTTAGAAATTTGATTTCTAATCTGTATTTTGGTGCAGATGTGAGAACTGATAATTCTTAAAACACGCATATTGCAGCATTTTCCTAAACTAAAAACTATATTTTAATGTAATTTTAATGTAATTTTTTATTATTCCAATAAAATGCATCATTTAAACCCATTCTATAAACCTTTATAGTATAGTTACTAAATATTTTCATTATTATTATATCACATATATTTAAATTTGTCTTTAAATATTTTAATAATAATTTCTTTTTTAAGTTATCATTAATTTTTCTCATAATATCTCCTCCTTCAAGAAAATATTAGAGATATCTCTATAATATTATTATATCACTTTATGTCAACAATTTTAAGTAACAAAATTGTATAATATAACCTAGTCTACTATTTCAATTCTTTTAACAAATCCTCCACATAATCAGCAGCATGATTTTCTTTACTTTCTATTTTTTGGACCACACAAGCAATGTATGTTAAAAGTTTCTCTTTACTTTCATCATTTTTTATAGAACAAGCTAATATTTTAAATGCTTCTATCAAATCTTTTTCAGACATGTTTTTACCACCCTAAACTATTATATCAGTTTATATGTTACAAGTAAAGCATATACAACCTTGTAATATAGAAGTTTAGTAATTATCAAGGTTTTATATTTTTAATATAATTATTACATACTTATTATATAGATTGGAGGTGAACTGTTATAATTCGAATAAAATTAGGGGAACAATTAGAAAAAGAACACAGATCTAAATACTGGCTTATGAAAGAAGCAAACATTACTATAACATGTATGAATAGATTAATAAAAAATGAAGCTTCTGCAGTTTACTTTGATACACTAGAAAGAATCTGTATAGCTTTAAATTGTGATCCTGTAGACTTAATAGATTGGGATAAAAGGTAAGGAGAAAAACACTAATGAGCAAATTATTAAAAATTTATAATGAACTAAAGAAAAAAGATTCTAAAAAAATTTATTTATTTGAAAATGGAATATTTTATTATATGTTAAATGAAGATGCTACAATTGTTTCAAATAAAATACGGCCTAAAAATTACAAATTTAGGTACAGAAATAACAAAATGTGGTTTTCCAAAATCGACACTAGGAAAATACATAAATTTATTTAAAACAAATGACTTAAATTATGAAATTATAAAAAGCAATTCTTCAAATAGCATTCAAGTTACTCCAAATGAACATATTATAAAACAAATTAAAAATTTAGATTTATCTAAAACAACTCCAATGGAGTGCTTTAATATAATGTATAATATTCAAAAAAAATTAAAAGAGTAGATTTAAATTTCTACTCTTTTAACCATTTATACTTTTGTTTTCTTTTTCAATTCTATTTTTATACATTTCAGTATACTTATTTAAATTTTCTAACAATAATTCAATTATTGCCTCTGCTTCATGTGTGACAACTTCATCATATGCTTTTGATAATATTTCTTCAATCTCTTGAACATCATTTTTAAAATCTTCCATCATGTTCTCCTTTTTAGTTACCAAATTTAACTTCTATATATATTTTACCGCATTTTGTCTAATATGCCAACGATTCATTAACAAAATTGAAAAATAATAAAAATTATAAATTTTATAAAATTAGTCCAATTTTTTAGCAATATACCTTTCGTCAACCCAAAATTGTCTATTAAATACTTGTACCAAATATCTTGTACCACCTGCATATGCTATAATTGCTCTTGCTATAATTTTATTATCTGTAATCACTGATTCATGAATCCAATATTGATACCCAGCTGTTTCGACCAAAACATCTCTATCTTGTTTAGCTCCTGTAAAAACAACTGGAACATGAACTTCTACCCAATCTCCATTTTGATACTTTGAAGGGGTTTCTGTAATAACAGGTTCATAACAATATAAAGTATAATTACAATATTTCTTAAAATTATCAACTGAAACTATCGCTTCGTTTCCATTTACGATAACACATTTTCTGTTCCCATTCTTGAACTTTCCATTATATAAATATGGATCAAATACAACTAAATTATTACCTCTTATTTCTGATAATACTATAAAATGACCTCCTGTTGAAAACAATCCACCTGCACTACATAAAGCTACTACCATACCACCTCTTTGTAAACATTCAACAGCTTTTGCTATATAGACTGTTTTTGTCATTTCTAATCCATATTTTTTTGATATCCAATTAAAAGCGTTTCCACTTGTTCCTGTAGCTGCTCTAAATCCATTTGATTTAAATAAATCTCCCATTTCATTCGGATAAATAGTTTGTTTTAAACTCGAAACAATCATTGCTCCTGATGTAGGACCACATCCACCACTTTTTATTGTTGCTTTTGGATAACTTGTTGATTGATAAGGATGATTTGCCCATCTTTTATCGGCTTGATTATAATAAACTCTATTCATCTTCAATTACCTCACTTTCAACTTCATTTTCTGTTAATTCTTCAGGAATTTCATCAGTAGAGATTTGATATTTTTCTTTTTCATCCATGACTATTTCTCCTCCTTATCTTCTTTTTCATTTTGATTTTTTTGATATTGAGTTCCAAAATAAAATGCTATTACTGTTGTATAAATCGTTAAAACCGCATTAGCATCTATTATTTGCTTTAGTGCTAAAATAAAAAATAACACCGTTAAAATAAGTGTTACTAAACTTTTTACATCTATTAAATCTTTTAGTTTTTCTAGCATAAAAATCACGCTCCTTTTTTCTCTAAATCTTCAATCCTATGATTTGCTACTTTGATTTCTTCATCTTGTACTGCATTATGCTGTTCCAATTTATATACTCTTTCAATTACATTGTTATGTTTTTCAACTTTCTTCTCTAATTGCTCAACTCGATAATTAGTAAGTTTATTTGCTACCAAAATCCCACCTAGACTTCCACCAAGAGTTCCAACTAAAGAAATAGCTGCTACTATTATCGTTTCTGACATATTTTCTCTCCCTTCATACAAAAAGAGCCTTATTTCTAAGACTCTTTTTCTAATTCTTCTCTAACTTGTTCTCTCCATTTTTCAGGAACGTCATCAATTGTAATTTTTTTCATTTTAATTTGTAATACATAAAATTTTACTATTGCATTCATTGATTATACCTCCCCACCTAAAATTTCAGCAATTACTGCCTCTGCTGTAGAAAGTCGTTCTTCAATGGATACCGTTTCAGCTTGATTTTGATATTGTTCTTTTGCAAAATTTAACCATACAGAAAATCCAGTTTTGTCAGACAAATCATTATCTAATGTATCTCTATAATTGTTTTTTACAATTCTATATATATCATATATGTAATATGTTTTAGTTTGGCCATCTTCATCAGTTTTTGTTTTCTTCTGAATATTATCATTTAAAACAATATCACATTTTCCATCTAATATATTTTCTATCATATATTTAGATGGTTTTATATCTGATTCACAATTTAAGTTTACCTCTACCATTGTTTCTAATCACTCCTTTACATTTTTTTAAAGTTATTTTATAAGATTTAATATATTTATTCGTATAATTAAAACTATCACAATGTGAAAGCCACCCATGATATGAAATTATAGATTGTGCATCTGTTAATCTTATATAACCTCTTTTTACAATTTTCTTTACTCTTCTTTTTATTCGTAAAAAATTGCTCCTTCGTAATGTTGTATAACCCCTATAAAATCTATATCCTAAGAAATCAAGTGGTCTACTATCAACTTTAAATAATTGCCAATTGTCTTTTAATTTTAATCCCTCTGGTTTTAAAAATTCATCTATTGCATATTTTATTTTATGTAATTCTTTTTTGTTTCTACCAAATAACACCATGTCATCCATGTATCGCAAGTAGTA
>JAFXMI010000031.1 GCA_017530505.1 Clostridia bacterium
ATAAATAAAATAAAAAATGTATATTTTTGTATAAAGATTAAATCTTTTTATATTATACAATTTTTTACAAAAAATACAATGTTTTTGTTATATAAATATACGAAATTCCTGGATATTTTTATAATGAAATTTTATATTTATTTTTTTTTTTTTTTTTTTGTTCATCTAAAAAAAACTGTAATTTTACATTTTTTTTTAGAAAAGACTATTGATATTATAAATGAAATAGGAGGAGAATCTATGGAGATAAAAAGAGACTATTATTTGAATAAACTTATAAAGGCTAAACAAGATGGCTTAATTAAGGTTGTAACAGGTATTCGTAGGTTGACGGTAAATTATGTTAGAGAATATAATTTTATAGTGACCTAAAATAATTATAAGAAGCTGTAAATTTTATTTAAAAAAAATATAACAAATTGTAATAAATTTAATGAAATTCTATTTTTTTCTTGAAATTATTTTATCAAAATGGTATAATATAAAAAGTGTTATAATAAAAGTATAGAAAAGGAGTTACAAATGAAGTATCTATATCTTTTACAGCAAGCTATCATTTGGGTTATAACAGTTTATTGGTTATACCAATTAGTAGTTAGCTTATGCTCTCTTATTAAGTTAAAAGATAAACCGTTAATTATAAACAAAGAGCATAAATTTATGGCTATTATACCAGCCCATAATGAAGAAGCAGTTGTAGGAAATTTAGTGGAAAGTTTAAAAGCTCAAGATTATCCAGCAGACAAACTAGATATTTATGTTATAGCTGATAATTGTACAGATGATACAGCTAGAATAGCTAAGGAATCTGGAGCTATAGTATTAAAAAGATTTGATGAAACAAAGAAAACAAAAGGATATGCTTTAAATTGGTTTTTAAAACAAAAAATTGAAGAAAATGCTGATTATGATGCTTTTTGTGTTTTTGATGCTGATAATATCGTTGATAAAAACTTTATAAAAAATATGAATAAAAAACTATGTCAAGGGGAAGAAATAGTTCAAGGATATAGAGATATTAAAAATCCAAAAGATTCCTGGGTTTCTTCAGGATATGCTATTTTTTACTGGATGATGCATAGATTTTATCATTTAGCTAGATATAATTTAGGTTTATCTGCTTTATTAAATGGTACTGGCTTTATGGTTAAATTTGATTTAGTAAAACCAAATGGTTGGCAAACTATAACATTAACTGAAGATATAGAGTTTTCGCTTATGAATATAATTGATGGAAGAAAAGTAGGATGGTCAACAGATGCTATTGTTTACGACGAACAGCCTATTACTTTTTCACAAAGTTGGTCTCAACGTTCTAGATGGACTGTTGGACATATTCAATGTATGAAACATTATACTACTGATTTGGCAAAAGGAGTAGCAGAATATAAAACATTAATGAACTTTGACGGATTGCTTTATATGTTTGGTATTCCAATGATGATAATTACATTACTATTATTAGTTATTAATTTTATTTTATATAGCGGTGGAGAAATGGCAAAAATAGATTTAATATGGAGCTTTGCTAAATATGGAATATCTACTTTTATAACACCAATATTAATTTCAGTAATTATAATGAAATTAGATAAAAGAGATGTAAAATCAATGTGGTTTGGTATTTTGTGTTATCCGCTATTTATGGGATCATGGATTTTGATTAATCTAAAATGCTTAATTAATCCAAATACAAAATGGGAGAAAATAAATCATGTTAGAAGTATAAAAATTAGAGAGGTTGCATAAAAGAATAAAAATAAGAAATATCTATAAAAAGAAACAATTCAAAATTTGAATTGTTTCTTTTTATAAATAAAGTTTAAGATAAAGAAATATAAATGTAAATATAAGTATAAAATACTTGAAAAAAAGTGATAAAAATGATAATATTATATAGTAAAAAATAAAAGGAGTATTTTATGCTAAAGATAAAAAATGAAAATGGAATTTCCCTAATAGTATTAGTTGTAACAATTATTGTATTATTTATTATATTTAGTGTTACTATAAATATTGGTACAGAATCTATTTATTCAAGTAAAGACAAAAAATTGATGGCAGAGATTGAAATTGTTCAACAAGCTTGTATTTCTGAATATGAAATAGCAAATAAATTGGGGTATTTAGAAAATCCATCTACAGTACCAGCAAATTTTGTTGGTACAGAAGTATTAGTTGCTAATTTACCCTCTATTACAGGAAAATGGGTTATAGAAACAGAACCTTTAGAGGCTTATAAAAAATATTTTAGATTAAATCCTTATGAATTAGAACAATTAGGAATTAAAAATTCAGAAGATACTTATATAGTAAATTATTATACCGGAGAAGTATATAATGAAACAGTTAGAGAGACGTCTGATAACGTTCTACTATATATAAAATCTTTATCATCTAACCAAGTTCAAAAGCAAATAGATAATACGAGTTTTGTAGATGAAACATGGTAAAATAAGCTAAGGAAAAGTTTGATAGGAGAGATTTATTTGATAAATTATTTAAAAGAACTTCAAAAAAGTTTAGGAAAAGAAAGTGTTTTAGAAAATGAGCCAATGTCTAAACATACTTCTTTTAAAATTGGAGGAGTAGCAGATTTTTATGTAAAACCAAGTAATTTAGAGCAAATAAGATTTGTATTAGAGCTAAGTAGAAACAATGGTATTCCACTTACTATTGTTGGAAACGGAACCAATTTATTAGTATCAGATAATGGAATTAGAGGAATTGTACTAAAACCAGAAATAAATGATTTTGTTGTAAAAAGGGAAAAAGATAAAGCAAAAATAGTTGTTGGAAGTGGTTTTCCTGTTCGGTAAACTTAGTAATATAGCTCTAAAAGAAGAACTTACTGGAATAGAGTTTTTATCTGGAATTCCTGGAACAATTGGTGGTGCAATAAGGATGAATGCTGGTGCTTATGGAAGTGAAATGAAAGATGTTATTATTTCTACAAAATATATAGAAAAAAATGGTAAAATCAAAAAAATAAATTTAAAAGAACATGAATTTGAATATAGAAATAGTATTTTTTCTAAATTAGATGTTATTATTTTAGAAACGACAATAGAATTAAAATATGGAAATAAAGATGATATTTCAAATAGAATAAATGAATATATGAAAAATAGAATAGAAAAACAGCCATTGGATTTACCTAGTGCTGGTAGCGTTTTTAAAAGAAACAATAATTTTATTATAGCTAAAATGATAGATGAGTGTGGATTAAAAGGATTTAGAATAGGTGATGCTGCTGTATCAGAAAAACATGCTGGATTTATTGTAAATTTAGGAAAAGCTACTTGTAAAGATGTTTTAGAATTAATAGAATATATAAAAGAAAAAGTTAGAAAAAAATTTAATCAAGATATAAAGCTAGAAATTTTAATGATAGGAGATATGTAAGTGAAATCTTTTTTAGAATGGTTCAAAGGTAGTACGAAAGTTAAAAGATGGATATTTTTAATATTATTAGGTGTTGCTCTAACTTGTTATTCTTTTGCAAAAATCCTAGTAACAAAAGAAATAGCTTTTTCAGAGTTATGGAAAATTATTATTTTATTTGTTATTGGTTTTTTTAGTATAACAATGGGAATTGTATTTATACAAAGAAGAATGCTTGAATTAATTATTGAAGCAAACGACGATAGTGAAAAAGGAAGAAAAGCAAAAGTTAATATTCAATCATTAATATTTAATAAAAAGGTTTATGAAGATGGTCCTAAAATTGTTTTAATAGGTGGAGGACCAGGATTAAATACAGTTATTGAAGGATTAAAGAAATATACAAATAATATTACTGCAATTGTAACAATGTCAGATTACGGAATGATGTCAACTTCTTCTGGAGTAGAATTAGATTCACTTCCGCTTGAAGAAATTAAAGATAGTATTATAGCAATGTCAGATCATGAAGAACTTATGAAAGAATTAATGACACATAAATTTTTAAACAAAAGGCTTAATGGTTTAAATTTTGGTGATATTTATTTAACAGCTATGAATGAAATATATAATAATATTTCAGAGGCAATTCAAAAAAGTACAGAAGTTTTAAATATTACAGGAAAAGTAATTCCAGCAACATTAGATAAAGTAAAAATATGTGCTGAATTAAATGATGGAACTGTTATTGAACAAAAAGATAAAATACCAGAAATTGTTTCAGAAAAAATTGAAACAATTAATAGAATTTTTATTTCACCATCAAATTGTAAACCAGCCCCAGGAGTTTTGGAGGCAATTGCTGATGCAGAGGCTATAATAATAGGCCCTGGAAGTTTATATACAAATGTTATTCCAAATTTACTAGTTAAAAATGTTGCAAAAGCGGTAAAAGATAGCAAAGCAATTAAATTATATGTTTCAAATATAATGACTGAACAAGGACAAACAGATAGTTATTCTTTATCAGATCATGTTAAAGCCATTAGATCTCATGTTGGTACAGGAGTTTTTGATATAGTTCTTGCAGATACTGGTGAGGTTATTCCAGAATATATTAGAAAATATAATCAAGAAGGAGCAGATATTGTTGAAGCTAATATTACAAAAACATCTTCTTATGGAGTAAGAGTTATTCAAAGAAACATGTCATGTATAAAGGATAATAAAGTAAGACATAATTCTGATTTAATTGCATCTACAATAATAGAGCTAATTTGTAATGATTTAAAATTTAAAGATAAACAGAATGAAACAGAATACTTATTATTAAATTCTGTTTTGAAACAACAAAAAAAGATTCAACAAAAAAGAGAAAAACAGGATATTAAGAAAAATAGAAATTCAAATAGAATTGATAAAAAAGAAAAAAAAGCTCATCATTCAAAAAGTAAATTTGCTATAAAATATAGTGAAAGAGTTAAAGCAATTCAAAATTCAGACGAATTAATTTTAAAAAAGAAAAATGAAATTGTTGAAAAGAATCTTCCTAATTTAAAAAATATTGATGATATGAAAAAACAAAAGGATAGAATTACAGCTACTTTGGAGGAAATAAAAAATAAGTATAAAAAGTAGGTGGAGGTATAAATTAACTTAAAATGCTTTAAAGAATATGATGTTAGAAATGTATTTTAGTAGATGTTTTAATAAATTACAATAATCATGAAAAGCCTTTATTAAAAAGAGAATAGGGGCTTATGGAATGTTAATATAATTTGGTAGGAGGAGATTAAGTGATTGATAATAGTAATGGCATTGTAAATAATGATTTAAGAACATTTTTTTCTGGTGTTGATGAGATAGCAAAATATATGACGTTATTGAGAGCAGATAAAATTGCTCCTAATATATTTAGATTGGATAATGTAGATTTTTCTATAAATCCTTTTGATGAAAAAATTTTAGGAATAAGTTTTGATAGTAAATTTATAGATGTAATTAGTGGATTATTAAAAAGGTTTAAAATGAGTGATTCTATTTTAGGGGAAACTATTATTAGCTTAGATGCGCTAGTTTTAATTTATACTGCTTTAAATTTAATGCAAAAAAATTTAAAGCATACTGAAAATGTTGATCAGGAATTTGATAAACATTTTAGAAGAAATTTAAGGCAAGTAAGAAAAGAAATGCTATTAAGTGTATTACAAAATAATAATACAAAAAAATATAAAGGAAATTTTAGTTTTTTTGATAATAGTATTACTCCTTTTTTAGATAAAGAATTTAATCTAGATAGTTTTTTAGATCAATGTATATTTAATACTAATGGATGTTCTTCTAAAAATGGTAAATTAACTATTAACTGGAGAACACGAAAAAGACCAGAGCTTGTTTATGGTTTTCAAAATTCAAATGAAGGAAATGTTACTTTTGCAATTTCTAAAGGAAAAAATTCTAATTCAAGTTTAAATGTATTTCATTTTTTACCAATTTTACCAACTGCAGATAAGCCTGAAGAAGTTCAAATATTTAGTGTTGGTAGTGAAAATCATTCAATACATTATTTTCCTGAAACAGGAATAATTACTGAAAAAACTGATGGAAGAGATTCTATTTTATCTAGACGAGCTACAGAGGATGATATAGAAGGAATATTAAAAACGCTAAGAAATCTTAAATGTAATGATTCATTTCAAACCTTACTACAAACCCTATGAATTGTAATGAGATATAAAAAAAGGAGTTTTAAATATAGACTTTTATATAAAAAATGATATAATTTAAAAAAATTAGGAGTATAGTACAAATGAAAATAAGTAGGAAACAGTTAGATTTACAAACTGGGCTTAAACGTGAATGGCTTATATCAAATGGTATAGGTGGATTTGCTTCAAGTACAGTTCTTGGAGCAAATACAAGAAGATATCATGGGCTATTAATAGCTCCATTGCTTCCTCCTGCCAGTCGTCATTTATTAATATCAAAGTTAGATGAAAGTATAAAAATTGGGGATAAAAAGTATAATTTATTTACTAATCTTTGTAAGAATTATGTTTCTGAAGGCTATAAATATTTACAAGGATTTGAAAAAAAGTATATTCCAATATTTAATTTTAAAGTTAATAATATAAATATTACTAAAAAAGTAACAATGGTTTATGGAAGAAATACTGTTGTAGTTACTTATACAATAAAAACTGATGAAGAAGATGCTATTCTAACATTAGCTCCTATTGTAAGTTTTAGAGATTTTCATCATATTAATACAAATGGGGTCTTTAAAATTATTCAAAAAATAGATGGAAGAAAAGTTAGACTCGAAATAAATGGAAATGCTCAAACTCCAATTTATACATATGTTTCTGAAGGGAATTATATTGAACACAATAATGATATATTTGAAAATATGTATTATATAAAAGAAGATGAACGTGGTTTTATAGCTGAAGAAAACTTAGTTGTTTCTGGTAGGTATGAAATATATATTCCTAATAAAACTGAAAAAACGATTACTTTTGTAGGATCTTTAGAAGATAATACTGAAAATGTAGATGGTGAAAAAGCTATTTTATCAGAGATAAATAGACAAAAAGATATAATAGAAGCAACAGAACTTGTAAAAAATATAAAAGGATTATCTAAAGAACAAAAAAATTATAATGAATTTATAACAGATTTAATTATTTCTGCAGATTCATTTATTATAAGTAGACCACAATTTGGAACAAAATCAATTATAGCTGGCTATCATTGGTTTTTAGATTGGGGAAGAGATGCTTTTATTGCTTTTGAAGGCTTATTGTTAATTACAAAACGATTCGAAGATGCAAAACAAGTATTTAGAACTTTCACTAGAGATATAAAACAAGGATTAGTTCCTAATGGTTATTCAGGATTTGATGGAAGGCCAATGTATAATAGTGTAGATGCTTCCCTTCTTCTTATAGAACAGGTTAATAAGTATTTAAAATATACAGGAGATTATAAATTTGTTAAGGTAGAATTATATGATTCTTTAAAAGATATAATTGATAATTACTGTAAAGGGACAAATTTAGCTGGAAATAATGTTTTTATAGATAAAGATGGGCTTATTTGTTCTGGAACATATCAAACTCAGAATACTTGGATGGATGCAAAGATTGGAGATTATGTAGTAACTCCAAGAAATGGAAAAGTAGTTGAAATTAACGCATTATGGTATAATAGTTTAAAAACCTTAGAGTTTTTAGCTAAAAAGTTTGGAGATTATAAAGATGCAGAGGAATATAAACAAAAAGCTTCTAAATGTAAAACTGCTTTTAATAAAAAGTTTTATAATACTAGACGAAAGTGTTTGTATGATGTTTTAGGAGATGGAAAAATTAGACCAAATCAATTATTTGCGATTTCTACAACATATCCTGTTATGAATTTAAGTTCAGAAAATGCTAAAGCTGTTTTTAATACTGTTACAGATAAATTACTTACAAGGTATGGATTAAGAACCCTTTCAAGAATTGATGAAGGTTATATCGGTATATATGAAGGGGATAGTTTTAAAAGAGATATGAGCTATCATCAAGGAGTATCTTGGGTATGGCTTTTAGGCCTTTATTCAGATGCATTTATAAATATTATTAATTCAGAAAAAGATAAAAAAGAAAAAAATAATTTAAAACAGAGATATAAATTATTTATAGATAATGTTTATTCAACTTTTAAAAAAGAATTGTATAATGAGGAAAATATTCAAAGTATTTCTGAATTATATAATTCAAAACCACCATATAAGCCTGGTGGGACTTGCGCGCAGGCATGGAGCATATCAGAAATTATTAAAATATGTACAAAAATGAATGATAAAATATAGATTTAATGCAAGGATAAATTATGAAATTAGAAGGATTAAAAACTAAATTTTTAGGGCAAGATTTTAAATATTTTAGATCAATAAATTCAACTCAAATTTATGCAAAAAAATTAGATAATGAGAATAGAGCTAAAAATGGTACTGTTATACTTAGTGATATTCAAACAGAAGGAATTGGAACTCATTCTCGAAAATGGTTTACAGGTAAAGGCGATAATTTAGCCTTTACTTTTGTACTTTATCCAAATTGTAAATTAAATAATTTTGAAAGATTTACATATTTAATTGCAGAAACTATGTTAGAAACATTACAAATTTTATATAATATTAATCTTCAAATAAAAATTCCTAATGATATTGTAAATAATGGTAAAAAAATTGCTGGAATATTAACAGAAAGTATATCCAATTTTGATATTATTAAGAAAATATTTGTTGGGATTGGATTGAACGTTAATCAAGAAATCTTTCCAGGAAATTTATCTTTAATATCAACCTCATTAAAAAAAGAATTTAATAGGGAATTTGATAGGGAGATAATTCTTAAAAAATTTTTAGAATTATTTGAAGAAAAGTATTTACAAAGATTATAATTTAATATTTTAACTTTTTAAATTAAGTGTAATAAACTGTGATTTGTATCTGTTTATTTTAAAAATATTTAAATATAAAATTTTGCTTTTAGGAGGGAAAAGTTATATTTATGGTTAAAACAACTTCAATGAAAATAATAGATGAAATTTGTAAGGAAAAACAAATTGAAGAGAAAATTCTTTCTTATGGATGGATTAGAGAACTTAAAAAAGATGGGAAAGTTGTACATATTGTTAGAAATAATTTTGATTTAAATCCATCTTCTTGCATGGATATTGTAAACGATAAATTTGCGACGTTCGAGGTATTAAAAGAAAATAAGGTTCCATCTTTAGAGTATAACGTTATTTTTAATCCAAAAACTAGGAGTGAATATTCTAAAGATTTAAAAGATGAAGTAAACAAATTATTTAACAAATACAATAAAAAAATTGTTTTAAAAACCAATTATTCATCAGAAGGATTAGGAGTTTTTTTATTTGAAAAGGAGGAAGAACTTTTAGAAAAAGTAAAGTATCTTTTTTTTGTAGAAAAAGAAAATTGCTTAAATATTTGTCCTTTTGAAAATATAGAAAATGAATATAGAGCAGTTTTTTTAGATGGAGAAATATTGTTTTTATATAAAAAAATAAAAGCCAAAAACTCATGGAAGCATAATTTGGCAAACGGAGCAATTCCTGTTCAAATAACAGAACAAGATAAAGATAGAAAAGAAATACTAGATATTGCAAAATTAGCTGGGAAGGTTGTAAATGCTAGGTTTGTAACAGTAGATATTTCTAAAACAGAAGATGGAAGGATTTTTGTTATGGAAATTAATGGAAGTGTTTGTATGAGCAGATTTGCTAATATGTTTCCAAATGGATATAAAATTACAAAATCTATATATGAAAAAGCAATAGATAAGATGTTTTAAAAAATATTGATTTTTAATGATTAATAATGTATAATTTTTGATGTAGTAAAAGTTTTAGGAGGATTTTTTTAATGGAAAAATGTTTATTATTAGGTAATGGAGGAAGAGAAGCAGTAATTGCAGAAAATATTTCTAAAAAATATTCATTATATTCTGTTTTACCTTATGAAAATCCATCAATTGTAGAATATATAGAAAATTCAAATGGGAAATATATTATTGGTTCACCTTTTGATAAAGAACTTGTTAAGAAATTTATTTTAGATGAGGGTATTGAAGTTTGTGTTATAAGTAGTGATAATTTACTTCAAGAAGGATTAATTGATTTAGCAAAAGAATTGGGACTAAAAACTTTTGGACCAACATCAAAAGGAGCAAAACTTGAGTGGAGTAAAACATATGCTTTAGAAATTGTAGAAGAGTTAGCTCCAGAAATGGTTATAAAGAATTTTCATGTTTCTTCTGAAGAAGAACTTGAAAGAGCTATGGATAATTATGATAATCAGAACTTTGTTATTAAACCAGAAGGATTAACAGGAGGAAAAGGGGTTAAAATTGGAGGAGAACATTTTAAAACCAAAGAAGATGGAGTAAATTATGCAAAAGAGTGTTTAGCAACTAGCGGAAAAGTTATTATTCAAGATAAAGTTAAGGGAAGAGAGTTTACAGTAATGGTTTTAACAGATGGAAAAAATGTTGTTCCACTTCCTATTACTTTTGATTATCCATATAGATTTGAAGAGGACAAAGGCCCAGGAACTGGCGGAATGGGATGTATTAGTTTTTCTAATGGATTACTTCCATTTTTAAATCAAGAAGATGTTGATAAATGTGTTGATTTAATTCAAAGAACAATAAAATTTGTAAATAGGGATTCAAAAGAATTTACAGGAGTTTTATATGGTGGCTTTTTTAAAACAGAAGATGGGATTAAATTTATAGAGTTTAATGCTCGTTTTGGAGATCCAGAAGCAATGAATGCTTTAAATTTATTTGAAACACCTTTTACTAATATTTTAGAATATATATTTGATGAAAAATTAACTAAAGAAAAATGTAAATTTAAAAAGACAAATACATTACTTGTTTATATTGTTAGTAAAGATTATGCAATTAAGAAAAATGATATACCAGTTGTATTTAAAGTAGATAAAAAAGCTATAAGAAAAGCAGGCGTTAAAATTTATTTTGCTAATGCTAAGGAGATTGAAGAAAATAAGTTTACTTCTGTAAGTAATTCAAGGTTATTTGCTTTGATTTCAGAAGGTGAAGATTTTGAAGAAGTAAGGAAAAAAGTTTATGAAGTTGCTGAGAAACATGTTGATAATGTCTTAGATTATAGAAAGGATATAGGGACAATTTATGAGCATTAATTTAGTAGTTTTTGCTTCTGGTAATGGAAGTACATTGCAAGCAATAATAGATGCTATTAATATGAATAAATTAGATGCAAAAATAGAATTAGTAGTTTCAAATAATAAAAATGCTTATGCCATAGAAAGGGCAAAAAAATTTGGTATTTGTACATATATTATCTCTTCAAAAAAAATTGATGAAATAGATGATGAAATGTTTGAAGTTTTAAAAAAATATAATATTGATTTAATTGTTTTAGCTGGATATTTAAAAATGATAGGTCCAAAACTTTTAAAAAAATATAGAATTATAAATACACATCCATCATTACTTCCGAAGTATGGTGGTAAGGGAATGCATGGAGTTAATGTACATAAAGCTGTTATTGATGCTAAAGAAAAAATATCTGGTGTTACTTTACATTTTGTAAATAGCGAATATGACAAAGGTGAAATAATAAGGCAAACTACAGTTGAAGTTTTAAAAGAGGATAATGCTGAAAGCTTATCTGCAAAAGTTCAAATTGCGGAAAAAAAGCAATTAATTGAAGTTTTGCAGGAATTCTCAAAAAATAGAATTTAAGAGTTAAAAACAATTTTATAAATTATATATATGTAATAATAGAGGGGTTGTTAAAATGTTTGGTAAAATAAAAGAGGAATGTGGAGTATTTGGTATATATTCTATGGAGAAAAATGAAGATGTAGCAAATATTACAAGAATTGGAATTTCATGTTTACAACATAGAGGTGAAGAAAGTTGTGGTATTGCAGTAAATGATGGAGGATTAGTTTATTGTGAAAAAGATATAGGATTAGTAAATGATGTTTTTACTCCAGAAAGATTAGCAAAACTTCCTACTGGCAAAATGGCAATTGGACATGTACGTTATTCTACTACTGGAGCTCCTAGAAAAGAAAATGCACAGCCTATTGTGAAACGATATGCAAAAGGAAATATATGTGTTGTACATAATGGTAATCTTATAAATACAGAAGAATTAAGAAATGAATTGGAAATGCATGGAGCGATTTTTAATTCAACTTCAGATACAGAAGTAATTTGTTCAATAATTGCTAGAGAAAGAGTAAAAACAGGTTCTATAGAAGAAGCTGTAATTAATGCTACTAAATATTTAAAAGGTGCATATTCACTTGTAGTAATGAGTTCTAGAAAATTAATTGCTGTTCGAGATCCAAATGGTTTTAGACCTTTATGTATGGGAAGATTAGGAAATGATTATGTTTTTGCTTCTGAAAGCTGTGCTTTGGATGTAATTGGTGCAAAATTTGAAAGAGATATTAACCCTGGAGAAATTATTACTATATATAATAATGAAATAAAAACACAAAGTTTTAGAAAAAATGAAAAAGATGGTTTTTGTATTTTTGAATATGTATATTTTGCTAGACCAGATTCGAATGTTGATGGAATGAATGTACATAAATTTAGAGAGTTAGCAGGAAAATATTTAGCAGAGCAAGCACCTGTTGACGCAGATTTTGTTGCAGGTGTACCAGATTCAGGATTAGATGCAGCTCTTGGATATTCTAAATATTCAAAAATTCCTTATGATATTGCTTTTGTAAAAAGTAAGTATATAGGGAGAACTTTTATTCAATCCACACAAAGTAAAAGGAAAAGTCAGGTTGCTTTGAAGTTAAATCCAATTCCTTCAACAGTTAAAGACAAAAAAATAATACTAGTTGATGATTCTTTAGTTAGAGGAACTACAATTACTAGAATTATAAAAATTTTAAGAAGGGCTGGAGCAAAAGAAATTCATCTTAGGATAGCTTCACCAGAGTTTTTTGGAATATGTTATTTTGGAACAGACATTACAGATAAAAATGGTTTAATAGCTACTCAAAAGTCTGTAGAAGAAATAAGACAAATGATTGATGCAGATTCACTTGAATATTTAAGCTTAGAAAATCTTAGAAAAATTGCAAAAGAGTCAGATAGAAAAGGTTTTTGTGAAGGTTGTTTTACATGTAAATATCCTATAGAAGTTCCAAAAGAGATACACAAAGATACTTTTGAAAAAATATTTTAGAATAAATATTTTAGAATAAATATAAAGCTACATAAATATAATTTCTTTATGAAAGGAAAAAGTTTATGTTTAAAGTAGCTGTTATTAATTTTAAAAAAATAGTAAAAAATATTTTTAAAATAATCATTGTAGCTTTAATAGTTGCAATGATTATTAAATTTAGCAGTTTTAGAAAGATTGGATTTAATGCACATGTTGGACTTATTTCCAATAATTTAAGGATTGGGCAAGAAAGAGTAAAAGAAAGAACAAATATAATTTTTAAAACAGAATTAGTTGGTATTTCAAAGTTTGAAGAAGAAATAATAGAAAAAGAAGATGAAAATATTGAAGAAGAACAAATATGGGATTATAGCATAAATGAAATTAATAACGATGTATTAAAAGATGAAGAAAAAAGCACAGAAGAATTAAAAATAGATACACAAATAATTGAAACAAAAAATAAAAAGGAAATTTATACAAATGTATATGGAAGTGTAAAAATTAGAAATGAATCAAAGTATGAATTAACAGAAGATATGATTAAGCCAACTGTTGAATTTAATAATAAAACTGATATACTAATTTTTCATACTCATACTTGTGAAAGTTATACTCAAACTCCAACTAGACAATATGTTGCAACTGGAAATTATAGAACAACAGATCAAAATAATTCTGTTGTACATGTAGGAGAAGTCTTAACCAATTTATTAGTATCAAAGGGATATAATGTTAGACATAACAAAACTTATCATGATTACCCATCATTTAGTGGTTCGTATAATAGATCTTATAAAACAGTAAGTCAAGAGCTAAAAGATGGAGATTGGACTGAATTTGTAATAGATTTACATAGAGATGCAATAGGAAACGGATCAGATTATGGACCAACGATTAGGATAAATAATGAGATTGTAGCACAGTTAATGTTTGTTATTGGAACTGATGGAGGTGGATTAGAACACCCTAATTGGCTTAATAATTTTAAATTAGCTGTTAAAATACAGGAAAAAGCAAATGAAATTTATCCAGGTTTATTTAAACCAATTATCTTGAGAAATTCAAGATATAATCAAAACTTAGCTTCTGGAGCCTGTATTATAGAAGTAGGAGCTACTCGGAAATACTATAGAAGAATGTGAAGGGAGTATGAAATATTTAGCAAATGTAATAGATGAAGTTATGAAGTAAGTTGTTACAATTCACAGCTAAATTAAAAGACATCGGCCGTGAATTGTAACAGTAAGTTCGCGTAAATTTTATTAATTACAAAAACTATTGTTAAAAATAATAAATAATGGTATAATAAAAAAACAATAATAGAAGGTAAATTTTTTATACTTCCATATTGCATAAAAGTGTTTCGTACTAAGTGTTGCACATATTTGTACTTTTAAGGAAGGAATAATACTAAATATGCTAGATATGTTTGAACATAAAATAAAAACATATGCTTTTGTAGGACCATCTGGTACAGGGAAAAGTTATAGAGCTCAGATGGTAGCCAATGAAAATGGAATAAAGTATATTATTGATGATGGTCTTCTTATTTGTGAAAACGAAGTTTTAGCAGGTATTTCTGCTAAAAAAGCCCCTACAAAAATTGAAACAGTTCGAAATGCTTTATTTTCAGATGAAGAACAGAGAAAAGAAATAAAAAGAGTAATAAAGAAAAATAAGCCGGATAGTATATTAATTTTAGGAACATCAGATGAAATGGTTAAAAGAATTGCTGAAAATCTTTCTTTGCTACCAATTGAAAAAATTATTTATATAACAGATGTTGCTACTGAAGAAGAAATTAAAATGGCAAAAAATATTAGAGTTACTCAAGGAAAACATGTTATTCCAGTACCAACCTTTGCAATAAAAAAAGATTTTTCAGGTTTTTTACTTGATCCTCTTCAAATTTTTAAATCAACCGGAAAAGGTAAAACTCCGTACATTTCTGAAAAAACTATTATTAGACCTACTTTTAGCTATTTAGGAAATTTTGAAATATCGGATATTGTTTTTAAGCAGATTATTGAATGTGTAGCAACGAAAGTTGATGGAATTTACAAAATACCTAGAATAATAATAAAAAAACATGATGGGTATAATGATGGTATTTATATTTATTTAGAGCCAATAATAGAATACGGTTTTTCTGTTAATGAAACAATGATAACTTTAAAAAAATTAATAAAAAAGGAAATTGAAAAACTTACAGCAATGAATGTTTTAAATATGGAGATTGTTATTAAATCTGTTCATTATGAAAAAAAATAATTAAATTAGAAATTAATGTGCTAATATGAAGGGGTTGCCATTGGAAGGAGCTTCATCAACACAAAAAATAAAGGGAGTATTTAATTAATATGATTATTGCAATAGATGGACCTGCTGGGAGTGGAAAAGGAACAGTAGCAAAATTAGTAGCTAAAAAATTGAATTTTATAAATATTGATACTGGTGCAATGTATAGGTGTGTTGCTCTTAGAATGTTACAAAATAATATAAACTTAAATAATTCTCCTGAAATTCAAAAAATTTTAAATGAAATTAAAATAGAGTTTAAAGATGAAAAGGTTATATTAAATGGAAGTGATGTTTCAAAAGAAATTCGAACTATAGAAGTTAGTAATTTTGTATCTCCAGTATCTACAATAGGCTTTATAAGAGAAAAAATGGTTGAGCTTCAAAGAAAGCTTGGGGAAGAGAAAAACGTAGTAATGGAGGGAAGAGATATAGGTACAGTCGTTTTTCCAAATGCAGATTTGAAAATCTATTTAGATGCTACACCAGAAGAGAGAGCTAGACGCAGAGTAAAACAGAATTTAAATAATTGTATTATATCAGATTTTGAACAAATTTTAAATGATATTATTGAAAGAGATATTAGAGATTCAACAAGAAAAATATCTCCTCTAAAAAAAGCAGATGATGCCATTGTTATAGATTCAACAAATCTTACAATTGAGGAAGTAGTTAATAAGATTATAGAATTAACTCAAATTTAAAAATATACTATAAAATAATATATATTTGATGAGGACTTTTATGGAAGAAAAAAAAATAGATATAAATAAGGAAGAAAAAAGTAGACAAGTTGTAAAAGAAAATACAGATAAAAAAAATAGAGTAATTAAAGATAGCTTTTTTAAAAAGCTAGGTAAATCAATTATTAAGGGAATAATTTTTTCATACTGTAAAGCGATTTATAGATTAAAAATAATTGGTAAAGAGAATATTCCTAAAGATGAAGCTGTAATTTTCTGCGGTAATCATAGAAACTTTTTAGATCCTCAAATAATAGTTGTAACAGCTGGTAGAGATATGAGATTTTTAGCAAAAGAGGAATTGTCAAAAAATCCATTTTTGGCTTTTTTGGGATATTTATTTGGCGCAATATATGTAAAAAGAGATGAAAAAGATTTAACGGCAGTAAAAGAATCTTTAAAAACATTAAAAGCTGGTGGATGTATCGGATTATTTCCAGAGGGAACTAGAAATGGTTTTGAAAAAAATGATGGGAAATTAAAAAATGGAGCAGCGTATTTGGCAATAAAAACTGGAGCTAAAATTGTTCCAATTGGAATAATAGGAAAAGCAAAACCTTTTACCAAAAATGTTGTTATATATCGGAAAGCCACTTGATTTTTTAGAATATAAAGCATTAGGAAAACCAGGAGAAGAAAAAGCAACAGAGATTTTAAAAGAAAAAATTGTAGAGTTGATAGGCAGTAATTTTAAAGAAATGTAATTTTTTTATTACAATTTTGTAATAAAAAAATTACATAATATTGATTTTAATAAAAAAATATGATAAAATACATATAGTTATAATTAATTTAACAAAAAATAAAGTAAAGAGAGGTATTATAATAATGAATAAAGTAGATTTAGTGGAAGCGTGTAAATTACTTGGTGTTGATGAAGAAATTTGTAAAGGCAAAAATGAAAAACAATTAAATTTATTAGTACAAAATATGGTTAGAAATCTAGAACAAAAACTAGGGTTATCTACAAAAAAAGAAATTGTTCCTCAATATGTTAGATTTCTTAGAGCTTATGAAGATACGTGTGAATATGGTAGCAATCCTCATACACCAGAAAGTTTGCGGAGGTACAAGCGGAGTTAGAGCAGGTGAAATAGCACAGTGTGCAGGAGACTTTACAAATAACTTTACAAAGAATAGAGATAATAGTGATAGAGATGTTAGATATTAATAGATAATTTCAATTTTCTTATATTTGGAGGAATAAATGTTAAGCAACGAATATAGAGAGGCAATTGTTGAGGTATTAGATATACTTGATCATACAAGGAAAGAAGACGTTGATAAGATTTCACCTAAGTTTATTGAATTTTTAAGAGCAAATGCATCAAAAACATATAAACCACAATTAGATCATTCTAAAAAAATATCAGATATGAGATTAATGCACAAAACAAGAGTTATTTTAGCAATTATTTATAGAAAATACTGGTGTGATGATAATCAGCGTAATGAATTTGATAGAATACTTATGGAAAATGAAATTAATTATCAAAAGAAATTAAGGGAAAAATATAATCCAGATACTGTTTTTAAAAATAAAAAGAAATAGTAAAATGACAAGAAACAGTAAAGGAGGTTAAAGATTATTTTGGCGCAAAGAGAATTTGAGGGGAGAGTTTATAATACATCAAAGCCTGACGAGCTTTTAAAGTTAAATTAATAGCTCAAAAAAATTTAAATTTGAGAGATTCTAGAGATGCTTTAGAATTTTTGGCTAAGATGGGATTCTCTAATGAAGAAGACAAAAAAATTTTTTTGATTTTTTTTGATAAGTTAGATGGAAATAATATAGAAAGATAATATTTAGGCCAATAGTTTAGGTATTTAAATACTTGGTTGTTTATACGTACTAATTGGCCTTAAAAAAGTTCTTGACAATTATAAAAAAATGTAGTAAAATTTATTTGTTTTAAGAAGAAGTATCCACTTCTCACCTTATTTCTATTAGAGATTATAGGGTTTGATAATACTAATTTTATTAGGATATTTATGTGGATTTGGCTTTTTAAAATAAGTCAATTTTTTTTTGGAGGTGTTTTATTATAAAGCAAGAATTACCTATAAATAGGCAAATTAGAGAAAAAGAAGTACAACTTATTGATGAAAATGGAGAAAAAGTTGGAGTAGTGCCTATAGAAAAAGCTTTAGAAATTGCAGAAGATAGAAATTTAGACTTAGTCTTAGTTGCTCCAAATTCAAAACCAGTGGTTTGTAAAATAATGAATTATGGTAAATACAAATTTGAGCAAGCAAAGAAAGAAAAAGAATCTAGGAAAAATCAAAAAGCAATTGAAATAAAAGAAATAAGAGTTTCAAGTAACATAGGACAACATGATTTTGATTTTAAGAGTAAAAATGCAAGAAGCTTTTTAGAAGGTGGAAACAAAGTAAAATTTACTCTAAGGTTTAGAGGGAGAGAGCTTAATAATAGTAAATCTGGTGAAGCTATCTTAAACAAATTTGCTGAATCCCTTGAAGATATTGCAATTGTTGAAAAAAAGCCATTATTAGAGGGTAAAATAATGTTTATAATATTAGCCAAAAAAGTATAAAGTGAAGGGAGTATTTAAAATGCCAAAATTAAAAACAAACAAAGCAGCAAAGAAAAGATATTCTTACACTGCAACAGGAAAAGTTAAAAGAACTAAAGCTAACAGAAGACATCGTTTAGCTACAAAAACAAAAAGAGTGAGAATGACAGCTAGAGTTCAAAATGGATTAGCAGATAAAACATGCGAATCTCAAATTAAAAAACTATTACCTTATGGTAACTAAGGTTTAAATTAAGTGGAAAAGGAGTGAAAAAAATGGCAAGAGTAAAAACAGCTAGAACTACAAGAGCTAGACATAAAAAAGTTTTAAAAAGAGCAAAAGGCTATTATGGAGCTAAACATTATAGATTTAGAAATGCTAATCAAGCAGTTATGAAATCTGGTATGTATGCCTTTGTTGGAAGAAGAGATAAAAAGAGTAATTTTAGAAAATTATGGATTATAAGAATTAATGCTGCAGCTAGAATAAATGGAATAACATATAACAAATTAATTTCTGGACTTAAAAAAGCAAAAGTTGCCATAAATAGAAAAATGCTTGCAGAGCTTGCTGTTTCTGATAGTAAAGCTTTTACAGAACTAGTTGAAATAGCAAAAAAAGTATAAAAATAAGCATAAACTGCATAACATTGGTTTATAAAATTCTATTTAAAATAGAATACCAAGTTTAAAAGTTAGCGAGTATTATGAAAGGAAGGTGCAATTTAATGTACGCAATTATTGAAGCATGTGGAAGACAGTATAAAGTTGAAGAAGGAGCAGATGTTTTCTTTGAAAAATTAGATATAGAAGAAGGAAAAAAAGTTACTTTTGATAAAGTAGTTTTAATTTCTGATAACGGAAATGTTCAAGTTGGAAACCCTATTATACAAGGAGCAAAAGTAGAAGGAAAAGTTGTATCTAATCGGAAGACATAAAAAGGTTTTAGTATATAAATACAAACCTAAAAAGAATGAAAGAAAAACAATAGGCCATAGACAAGATTATACTAAAGTTGAAATTTTGTCTATAAAAGCTAATGGAACTGAGAATAAAACTACATCAACTAAAGTAGAAAAGTCTGAAAAAAAAGATAAAAAATAAAAAATATTGTGAGAATTTTAAAGCGAGAGGAGTGAATCATTAATGGCACATAAAAAAGGTCAAGGAAGTGTTAAAAACGGTAGAGATAGCGAGTCTAAAAGATTAGGTGTTAAAAAATCAGATGGTCAAGTTGTTAAAGCTGGAAATATTATAATAAGACAAAGAGGAACAAAAGTACATCCTGGAACTAATGTAGGAATCGGAAGTGATGATACATTATTTGCATTAACAGATGGAAAAGTTAAATTTGAAAGAAAAGGCAAAGATAAGAAGCAAGTTAGTGTTTATGAAAATTAATTATTTAATTTATTTTGATATATAAAAAATGGAGTATTTATTATAAGTATTCTATTTTTTTTATAAAATAATATAGTTATAGTAAAATTTTATATATAATAAAAAGTAGTTCTAACAAATTATTGTACAATTTACTTTTTATAAAATTTATAGTAAAAGAAATAGCTTTAGAAAAAAATAAAATAAAAATGAATAAATTTTTAAAAAGTATTTGAAAATTTATATAGTATATGTTTTAATATATAGTATAATAATAGTAATTACATTTAGGGAGGATATTATGAAATCTAATAAATTTCCAGTGATACTTATAATCATTTTAGTAATGGTATTGATTGCTATAATTCTTTTTGGTATAAATTTTTTAGGAGGAAAAGTCCAAGAAAAAGATAATAGTAAAAGTGATAATGTAGAATTAATTGTCCCTATTTTGGAATTAAACTTAAATACTACAGAGGAAAACCAAGAAAGTGTTACAATTGAGGTAAATGCCTCAACAGAAGATAGTGAGGGAATTGATCACATTTTATTACCTGATGGTTCAACATTTTATGGAACTTATCAAGAATATATCGTAAAAGAAAATGGTAAATATGAATTTAAAGCTTTTGGTAAGAATGGTACAAGTAGTAGATTATCAATTGATGTAAAAAATATTATGACAGTTTCTGCAAAAAATCCCTATATTCCTGATGGATTTGAACACGTATTTGGAGAGGTAGATGAAGGATTTGTTATTCAAGATAGATATGGAAATCAATATGTTTGGATTCCTGTTGAAACTGGAATTTTAACTAGAACTACTCTTACTAATGGAGAATATGAAGATTCTAATTATACAGCAACAGGTTTAGTAAATAGTGTTGCAAAAAATTTTGGATTTTATATTGCAAGATTTGAAGCTAGTGCATTTCAGGCAAATCAAGTTAGATTTGCAGGATCAGTTGAGGGACAAATACCTTGGACTAATGTGTCATATCAAGATGCAACAAACGCAGCAGTAAATACTGCAATTGCTTTACAATATCCTGAAGAATATGTTACTGCAATATCTAGCAGTTATGCATGGGATACAGCTTTATCATGGATTGATCAAACAATTATAAACTATTCTACTAATACGAGTTATGGAAACTATAGTGGTACCATTTTTCCAACTGGAGGAACAGAAAGCGATAGAGTAAAAAATATTTGCGACTTATCTGGAAATGTTAGAGAATGGACAACTGAAATATATAAGGATGCAAATTCTGATATAGATTTTTCAGATATTGAAGCAACAGAATATGTAAATAGAGTAGTACGTGGTGGGAGTGCTTATATTAATAAAGTTGCTAGTAGTAGAAACGGATATCCAGAAAATTTAACTGATGAATATTGGGGATTTAGGATAATACTTTATAAGAGCAATTAATTTTTATAAAAGTGTTGATTTTTATTGATATTTTTGGTATAATATTTTTTGTTATATAATAACGCACATAGGTTTAGTTTTAAAATGTGCCTATATAATAGGTGTTTTAAGGTGTTTAAAAACTTATGGAGGAAAAAACAAGGAGGAATTTAAAATGGCAGTTGTTGCAATGAAACAATTACTAGAAGCAGGTGTTCATTTTGGACATCAAACTAGAAGATGGGATCCTAGAATGGCTGAATATATTTTTCAAGCTAGAAATGGTATTCACATTATCGATTTACAAAAGACTTCAAAAAAATTAGATGAGGCATACAAATTTATTAAAGACCAAGCAGAGGAAGGAAAAACAGTTCTTTTTGTTGGGACAAAAAAGCAAGCTCAGGAATGTGTTAAAGAAGCTGCTCAAAAATGTAATATGTACTATGTTGATCAAAGATGGTTAGGAGGTATGCTTACAAATTTTAAAACAATACAAGAAAGAATTCAAAGATTAAGAAACATTGAAGAAATGGAAGCTAATGGAACATTTGATATGTTACCAAAAAAAGAAGTTATGGGTCTTAAAGCAGAAATGGAAAAACTTGAAAAAAATCTTGGTGGGATTAAAGATATGAAGGAAATGCCTGGAGTTATTTTTATAGTTGATCCTAAAAAAGAAAGAATAGCTATTTTAGAAGCAAAAAAATTGGGTATTCCAGTAGTAGGACTAATTGATACAAATTGTAATCCAAACGATGTAGATTATGTTATACCTGGAAATGATGATGCAATAAGAGCTGTTAAATTAATAACTGATTGTATGGCTAATGCGGTTATTGAAGGTAGGCAAGGAGAAGATGCAGAAGGAATAGTTGAAGAAGAACAAAAAATAGAAGAAGAAAATACAGATATAGAACAAGTTGCCCTAGAAGAAGAGGAAGAATAGTTTAAAAATTAATTTTAAGGTATTAATATATTAAATAAATGAGCCACATTTTATAATGTTATTAACTTTGTAAAGTAATGTGGCTTATTTATGCAGTATAATTGTAATTATTTATTAATGTATAAATTTTTATGTTAAAATAGAGAATGGTATTTATAAAATATTTATTTTTAAAAATTATATAGGAGGGATGCAAAAAAATGATTAGTGCTACTTTAGTTAAAGAATTAAGAGAAAAAACAGGCGCAGGTATGATGGACTGTAAAAAAGTTTTAACAGAAACAAATGGAGATATGGAAAAGGCTACTGAATTATTAAGAGAAAGAGGAATAGCAAAAGCAGCAAAAAAATCTGGAAGAGTTGCTGCTGAAGGAATGGTCGCAAGTTCTGTTTCAAACGATAAAAAAGTTGGAGCAATTGTTGAAGTTAATGCAGAAACAGATTTTGTTGCTAAAAATGAAGAATTTAGAGAATTTGTTCAAAATATTGCTAATATTGTTTCAATGGAAAACCCAGCTGATATTGATAGTTTATTAAAATTAAGCTATAAAAATAATGATAAAACTGTACAAGAGGTTTTAACAGATAAGATTGCTACAATAGGAGAGAATATTACAATTAGAAGATTTGTAAGATTTGAATCAGAAGGACTAGTTGAAAGCTATATTCATGGAGACGGTAAAATTGCAGTATTAGTAGATTTTAAAAAAGGTGATTCAGAAATTGCAAAAGATATTTGTATGCAAATAGCAGCTGCAAGACCTGAATATGTAGCAAGAGAAGAAGTACCAAATGAGGTTGTTCAAAAAGAAATGGAAATATTGAAAGTTCAAGCAATGAATGAAGGAAAACCAGCAGAGATTGCAGAGAAAATGGTTCAAGGTAGAATTGGAAAATTTTATGCAGAAGTTTGTTTACTAGATCAAGAATTTGTTAAAGATCCAAGTCAAAAGGTTAGTTCGATTGTATCTAGTAAAGGTGCTGAAATAGTAAGATTTTCAAGATTTGAAAAAGGTGAAGGAATTGAGAAAAAAGAGGAAAACTTTGCAGAAGAGGTAATGAAACAATTACAATAAAAAGAAAATAATTAAAAATCATTATTATTTTTAATTAAGATGTATTAATTGTTTAAATATTTTTATAAAGGATACTAATAAAGTGATAGTGTTAAATTTATAGTTTAACATTGTCACTTTTTTGTATCATAATTTATAATATACTTAAATTAAATGGGGAATAATTTTTGGATAGAAAACATTTAATAGTAAGAAAATATAAATTATTGAATTAATTTACATAATATGATATAATAATAAATATGATTGTTAATGAAAGGATAAATACATGAGTAAAAATGATAAAGTAAGGGAATTTGTTAAACAACTCAAAAACAATGCGGAATTATTATTACCATTTTACAATAATAATGATTGTGAAGCATATACATTTGTACAAAATAAAGAGACGATTTATATCGATAAATTTCGCATAATTATTAAATATGACTCCGAAAATGATTTAATTAAAGTTTTTTCAGAAGAGTTAATAGAAGAGTTAATAAAAAAATTGAAAAAAGAAATAAGCAATTGGTTTATAAATATTTCAAAAGAGATAAAATCTGGAAATTATGACCAAAACTCATTAATAGAACCATTATTATTACTTGAACAGTTTTATTCAGCATATATAATTGATTCAAAAACATATGAGAATTTAATAGGAGAAGTCTATGATTTTTTAAAAAGTAAATGTCAAGGAAATGAAGAAATAAAAGAACAATTCTATAGTGGAGTATTAGATTTTTTTAATAGTTCAAGAGAAAGTATTAAAGAAGGAACAGTATCTTTTAGAGATGAGTTTATAGTAGTAGATGCAAAAGAACAAAAGAAATTGCAAAGAGCATATTTTATTGCAGATATGCTAAAACATGAAGTAATAGATAAAGATTTATTAATTGAATCTGGAAAAATTTTAGAATTTAGCTTAAGGGAAATAGATGAGGCTTTTGCAAGGCAAGATTTACTTTCAAGGCGAGAGCTATTTTTTCCATTGCTTTTTAATGAATTTTTTAATAATGCGCAAGAAATTTTAGATTACTATTTTGAAAATGATAAAAACTGTTTTTTTAAAATAGCAAATTCAAAAGAACTTGCAAAATATTTAATAGATGGAAAATTTAGTAAAAAAGATAGGAATAAGGCTTTAAAATATATGCAAATAGATGAAATGGCTAATTTTGAACCAGAATTTCTTGAAGAATTATTAAGTATTTCTAATTTACCTAATATAAATTTTATTGAAAAAGCTGAAAATGGAAAAAGCGTTATAAGTATAGAACTAATGAAAAAATTAAATAGAGAAGCTCTTTTAAGAATATTGATGTCAGAAACTGTTAAATATAGTAACACTTTAACCTCAGTTGATTTGATAGATATGTATGGAACTCTTAGCTTTGAAGATTTAGAGCTTTTAAATACAAAAGGATTAATTAATTCAGAAGATATTATTAAGATAATTAAATTTGTTAATGTGAGTGATTCTGAAAAAGAAAAAATAAAAAATAAATTAATGAATTTTTATAGTTTGTCCAGATTAGAACAAATACTTATAGATGAAAAAATGAATTCAAAATTTGTTGAAAATTTTAATAGGTTTACAAAAGAAATATTAAATGAAGAAGAGAGAGGTCAATATTTTAATAGTTTAATAGAAGATTTGAAAAAAAGAGAAAATAGAGATGAATTAATAATTTGCTTGGTGAAAAAAGGTATTGACTTTGGAACAGTAGAAGATTATCAAATATCTTCAGATAAAATTTCAGATTTGTATTTAAGTGATGTAATTAATGAAGAGGATATATATAAACTATATAGTATTGGATTAGTATCAAGACAAGTAATACGTGAAATATTTTCTGATAATGACATTATAAAACAATATCTAAGTTGTAATAGAGACGATATTTCATTATTAGCTTTACTCATGAATAGTGGTAATTTTTTAAGAGATGAATATAATCAAGGAAATTTAACACTTTCATATTTAATTAAATTATATTCAATGAATGATGGAATTAGTAATAATGATTTAGGTATTATTTTAGCAGAAGGAGATAATATAGACTCTGATATTGCAAGTTTATTACCAGATACAATAACTCCAGAAAAAGTTGAATTTTTATTTATGAATTATCTAATTTCTCAAGATGATTTAAGTCAACTAGTAGGAAGAGGAATAATAACGCAAGAACAGTCAATAAAATTAGCTGATAAGTTGTTATCACATGAAGAATATGAACGTATTTTTTTTGGTAATAGTTGTGCGTTACTTACTAGAGAGAGTGAAGGTAATGGACAAGATAGAACTCATGGAATAAGACTAGGTTCTTCAAGTGAATTTGAAAAAAATAGATTCAAAATTGATCCTTTATTACAAACATCATTATTAGATAAAATAGGCTTTGATGACAGAAGATTAGTTCTTCAAGGATATAATAATTCAATGGATGGGTATATTGTTTATCCATCAGAAGAACTTGGTATTATGTTGTTTTTTAATCCAAATAAACCAGGAAATGCTACTTATATAATGAGTTTACAACAGGGGATGTTTTTTTTGAAAAGAAATAGAAAAAATAATATTTCTCAAATTGAATCTACAGCAACTAAGCAGGCTTTAAGAGAAACAGAGCATATAAAGGTAAAAAATGCTTCTAGAGGTTGGGGGAAAAATATTTTAGATGCAATAAAACAATTAAGTCCAAGAATGAGAGAAAGATTAAAAGATAGTAATTATACAAGTAGTATTAACAAGATAATTGAAGATATAATGGAAGACTATGATATTAGAAAAATTAAGTAATAGATATTTTGTACATAGGAAGGAAAAATATATAAAATGAATAGCTTTTATTTTAGAAAAGATAAAATAGATGAATTATTTAATATAATAAAAAAAGAATTAATGGTAAATAGGAAAAATATTGAAAAAGCATTTGAATTAGATTATAGAGAGTGGGAATATGAAGTTAATTTTGAACAAATTTTGAGTATAATTGAAATAGTAAAATCAAAAGAATATTTACCCAAATTTTCTAAAGAAATAATTGTAGATGGCTTAGGAAAAATATGTTTATTATGTAATCAAAATCCATATTTAGTATTTAACTTTATTATGTCTTCTATTTATACTAATAATAAAGTGGAAGTTGTTTTAGAAAATAAATTGCTAGCATCTAATAAAGTTCTAATAGAAACAGTAAAAAAAGCTCTAAATAAATATAAAGCTGATAAAGATACAGTTTCATATATAGAGCTTGTAAATAAATATGATATTGTATTTAAACAAGACAACTATGATTTAATATATTATTTTGGAAATAAAAGTTCCTATTTAGATTTTATTAAAAGAATACATATTGATACAAAATTTGAAGAATTTGGAGAAATATATTTATATTCAGATTCTAAAGAATACAAAAATGAAATTATTGAAATAGATAAATGGGCTTATTTAAATGAAATGAAAGTTAATATTTATAATAGTGAATTAGAAGAAGTAATAAAAGAAATTAATAAATTAAATGCTATAAATAAAATGTCAATAATATTTTCTAAAGATATTAAAAAAATAGGTAAATTAATTAAAGAATTAAAATCAGAAAAAATATATATTAATATTAATCCAACTAATGAGTATAAGATAGAAACTAATTTAAATAACTTAGTTTATAAAAAGATTTTAAAATGGAATATTTAATATTAATTCAATAGAATATTTTCATTTATTGAAACTAATCAAACTGTATTGATAAAAATATAAAAAAGTTATATATCAACATATTTAGTTCTAATTTTATAAATTGATATATGCTGTTACGATTCACGGCTTAAATGTGTTTCGGTTTTTAATAAATTTGTAAGAATCGTAACGACTAGTAATTACGAGTTTACATAAATCTTTAAAAAACAATTGACAAATTAGTATTATTAATATATAATAATTAAATGCTGTTTACAAAATTAGTTTTTATAAGAGGGGAAATTAATTGTAATGAGAAATGAAAAAATAAGAAATGTAGCAATTATAGCACACGTTGATCATGGAAAAACAACTTTAGTTGATAGTATGCTTAGACAAAGTGGTATATTTAGAGCTAATGAGCAAGTTGAAGATAGAGTAATGGATTCTAATGATATAGAAAAAGAAAGAGGAATTACAATTCTTTCTAAAAATACATCTGTTCATTATGGAGATATAAAAATCAATATTGTTGATACTCCTGGACATGCTGATTTTGGTGGAGAAGTTGAGCGTGTTTTAAAAATGGTTGATGGAGTTGTTTTATTAGTTGATAGTTTTGAAGGACCAATGCCACAAACTAGAGAAGTTTTAAAGAAATCTTTAGCTCTTAATTTAAAGCCAATAGTTGTTATAAATAAAATTGATAGAGTTGGTGCTCAACCATTAAAAGTTGTAGATGATGTAATTGAATTATTTATTGAACTTAATGCAACTGATGAACAATTGGATTTTCCTGTTGTATACGCTTCTGGTAAACAAGGGAGAGCTTCTATGGATTTAGATAATCTTGGAGACAATTTGAAATGTTTATTTGATACGATCATAAATACAATAGAAGCACCAAAGTGTGATTTAGATGGAACTGCACAGATGTTAGTTTCTAATATTGATTATGATGATTATATTGGAAGAATAGCAATAGGTAGAGTTGAAAGAGGAAATATTAAGCTTGGAATGCCAGTTGCTATTTGTAAAAGTGATGATAAAATTGAAAATGCTAGAGTTACTAAACTTTATTCATATGAGGGGTTAAAAAAAGTTGAAGTTGAGAAAGCCGATGCTGGTGATATTGTCGCATTAGCAGGAATTTCAAATATTAATATTGGAGATACTATATGTGATTATGAGCATCCGGAAAAGATTTTATTTGTAGACATAGATGAGCCTACTGTTTCAATGACTTTTAGTGTTAATAATGGACCTTTTGCAGGAAGAGAAGGTGAGTTTGTAACATCTAGACATATAAGAGATAGACTATTAAGAGAATTAGATAGAAATGTGTCCTTAAGAGTAAGAGAAACAGATTCACCAGATTCTTTTGAAGTTTCTGGTAGAGGAGAACTTCATTTATCAATTTTAATTGAAACAATGAGGAGAGAAGGTTTTGAATTATTAGTTTCTCGTCCTAAAGTTATAATGAAAGAAATTAATGGGGAAAAGTGTGAGCCAATTGAGAGATTAGTTGTTAATGTTCCAGATGATTGCGTAGGAAATGTTATTGAAAAACTAGGTAGAAGAAAAGCAGAAATGGTAAATATGGAATCTGCAGAAATTGGACATACAAAGATTGAATTTAAAATACCAGCAAGAGGAATTATTGGATACAGGACAGAATTTCTTACAGATACAAAAGGTGAAGGAACAATGAACCATATATTTGATTCATATGAACCATTTAAAGGAGATATTCAATCAAGAGTAAGAGGGACAATTGTTGCTTTTGAAGCTGGAAAATCAATTACGTATGGTTTATATAATGCACAAGACAAAGGTGAATTATTTATTCGGACCAGGAGTTGAAGTTTACGAAGGAATGATAGTTGGACTTAATTCTAGAGGAGAAGATTTAGCTATAAATGTATGCAAAGAAAAACATTTAACAAATACTAGAGCGTCTGGATCAGATGATGCATTACGCTTAGTTCCACCAATTCAAATGAGTTTAGAAAAAGCTATAGAATTTATAGAAGATGATGAATTAGTTGAAGTTACTCCAAAATCTATAAGATTAAGAAAGAAAATATTAAATAATAAAGATAGAGAAAGAGCTACTAGAAGTAGTGTAAAATAAGAAAATAATGTTTAATAATGAAGAATTAGAGAGAGTTAAATTAAAGGCTTTAGAAGATGGTATTCCTATTATAATGGATGAGACTTTAGAGGAAATAAAAAAAATTTTAATTAATAATAATCCTAAAAGAATTTTAGAAATTGGTACGGCAGTAGGTTACTCTGCCATCCAATTTGCAAAATATGCTCCTGAAGCAATTATTGATTCGATTGAACTTAATGAACAAAGGTACTATGAAGCAAAGAATAATATAAATAATATAGGAGTTTCAGACAGAATTAACTTGTATTTAGGAAATGCAGTAGATATTCTTCCTACTATTAATTTTGAATATGATATAGTATTTATTGATGCAAATAAAGGAAAGTATCCATATTTTTTAAAAGAAGGAATAAGATTAGTAAAAGCAAATGGATATATTTTAGCAGACAATATTTTATTTAAAGGATATGTACTTGGGGATTATAACAAACATAAGCAACGTACTGCAGTTAGGCATTTAAGAGAATATATAAAAGAATCTATGGAAAATGAAATTTTGGAAACTAAAATAATTCATGTTGGAGATGGTTTAGCAGTAACAAAAGTTAATAAAAAATAAAGTAATAATTTGTATAATTTAGAACTTTTAAAGCTCAAAATTACATAAATATCTTGACAAAAAGTTTATAATGATTTAAAATTAAAGAGCACTGTGTGGAAGAAATAAAATCATGGTGGATGTAGCGTAGTTGGTTAACGCGTCAGTTTGTGGCACTGAAGACCGTGGGTTCGAGTCCCATCTTCCACCCCAAAAATATTGGGCTGTAGCCAAGCGGTAAGGCAGTAGACTTTGACTCTACCATGCGCTAGTTCGAATCTAGCCAGCCCAGCCAAAAAAGCTGTAATATAGTTAAATACTACATTACAGCTTTTAAAAATATTTTAATAAAAAAATTACAAGAATCTTGGTTAAACGAAAAAAATATGATATAAAATATATATGAATTATTTTTTGGAGGGATTAGTATGAGAAAAAATTTAAAAGTAATACCTGGAATATTTCCAATGCCAGTACTAATGATTGGAACTTATAATGAAGATGGAAGTGTTGATGTAATGAATGCTGCTTGGGGAATGGCCTATGATTTCAAACAAATAAAATTAAATATTAGTGACTCACATAAAACAACAAAAAACATTAGAAGAACCGGCTGTTTTACTGTTTCACTTGCAACTAAAGACACTTTAGTTGAGTCAGATTATTTTGGAATTGTTTCAGGTAATAATGTGAAAGATAAATTTGAAAAAACTAAGATGACAGCTATTAAATCTGAATATATAGATGCTCCAATTATTTTACAATATCCAATATGTATGGAATGTAGAGCGATAGAAATAGATGGTGAATATGGAGTTTTAGGAGAAATAATAAATTTATCTGTTGAAGAAGAATATTTAGATAAAAATGGAAATCCTGATTTATCAAAAATTAATACAATAGCTTATGATCCATTTACACATGGATATTATGAAGTAAATAAAAAGGTTGGGCAAGCTTTTGAAGATGGGAAAAAACTAATTTAGAATAATTTTGAGGTATATTATATAAAACTAATAGATTATAAAGAAATGGATAAATAATTATGGAAGAGATTATTTCAAATTCACCAAATGAAACAATTGACTTGGGAAAGAAAATTGGGGCAACTTTGAAATGTGGTGATATACTAATTTTAAGTGGAGATTTAGGAGCAGGAAAAACAAAATTTACTGAAGGTATTTTAAGCTATTTTGGATTACAAAATGAAATTTCTAGTCCTACATTTACAATTGTAAATGAGTATTATACTAATTCTTTAAATATATATCATTTTGATGTTTATAGAATAGAAGACCAAGAAGAATTTTTTTATTTAGGTGGAGATGAGTATTTTAAAAAAGGTGTTTCAATCATAGAGTGGGGAGAAAAAATAGAAAAAATAATACCCAAAAAATATATAAAGATTGATTTTTCTAAAAGTTTAGATAATGAAAATGTTAGAATAATAAAAATAAAAAAGATAGGTTATTAAATTATTTTATAATAGTAACTAATTTATATAAAATAGGACAAGTAAAAAAAGTAAATGCAATTTGTAAGAGAAGTTGCAAGTATAAATCAATATTTTAGTATTAAAGTACTGGTCTTTCTGCTATTTTATATAAAAGTTTTTAAAAGAAAGAAAATTTGTTTGACAAATCAAATGTTTTGTGATAGTATATTTTTAAATAAATTAAGGGAGTGAAAAATATATGAGAAAAAAAGATCCAAATTCATTAAATAGAAGAGAAAAAGCTATTTTAAAATATATTGAAAAACAAGTAAAACTAAATGGTTACCCACCTTCTGTAAGAGAAATAGGAAAGGCTGTAGGATTAAAATCTACTGCAACAGTACATGGATATTTATCTTCTCTAGAAAAAAAAGGATATATTAAAAAAGAAAGTCAAAAGGGAAGAACTTTAAAACTATTAAAAGGTGGTTTAGAAGATAATCCAGATCAAGAAAGTATTGGTAAAGAGGTTTATACGAGCAAGGAAATGGTTGATGTTCCTGTTATTGGAAAAATAACTGCTGGAAGTCCAATTTTAGCTGTTGAAAATATTACAGATACTTTTCCAATTCCAATTGATTTTGTTGGAAATTCAGATTGCTTTATGTTAACTGTAAGAGGTACTAGTATGATAGAAGCTGGTATTTTAGATGGTGATTATATATTAGTAAAAAAACAAAATACAGCTAATAATGGAGAAATTGTTGTCGCTCTTATTGAAGATGAAGCTACAGTAAAAACTTTTTATAAAGAAAGTGATCATATACGTTTACAACCTGAAAATTCAACAATGGATCCAATTATTGTTCCAAATTGTGAAATTTTAGGAAAAGTTTCTGGTGTATTTAGAAAAATTAGATAATTTATCAAATAAAAAGTGGTATTTAGAAAAAAAATTAATAAAAAAGAATTACTATTAATGTAGTAATTCTTTTACTTTATTATATACATAAAAGCTTCCAATAATAAAATTTGTTTCAGATTTTAATTTATTTATTCCATTTTTAAAATCTAAAATTTCTATAGAATTAGAAGTATTTAATTCTTTTGCAAAATTATATAAAGTTTCAGCTTTGAAAAATTTTTCTTCAATTGTTCCATCTGTAAAGATAAAATTACAGTTTTCAAAACTATTTAACAATATCTTTAAAATTGTCTGATAATCTTTTGTTGTAATAATTGAAATAATAAATGTTTTACTAGTTTTAGGATATAAATCTTGTACAGTATTTACAAAATTTTTTATAGCCCCTTCATTATGAGCTCCATCAAAAATAATAAGTGGATTTTGATTAACTATTTCAAATCTGGCAGGATGAATTATATTAGAAAGTGTGGAATATATAATTTCTTTAGAAATATTATAACCGATTTTTTTGTAATATTTCTAAACAAGTTATTACGACTGCTGTGTTTTCTACTTGCTTTTTGCCCTTCAAGTTTATTTTTATATCTTTATAGTTTTTAAAATCAAAGTATTGATAATTTTTGTCAAATTTATAATTATTTATATCTTTATATTTAAGGACATGGAGTTTAGAATTTTTTTCTTCACATTTAGCTTTAATAACTGGAAGAGCTGATTGTTCAAAAATTACAGAGTTTGAATTTTCTTTTATAATACCTGCTTTTTGTTCAGCTATTTTTTCTATTGTATTTCCTAAAATTGAAGTATGATCCAATGAGATAGTACCGAAAACAGAAATAAATGAGTTAACAATATTTGTACAATCATAAAGACCTCCTAGTCCTACTTCAAAGACAACTATATCACAATTGTTTTCTGCAAAATATAAAATTGCTAGACTTGTTAAAATTTCAAATCTAGTTACTTGTCTACCAGTATCAAAATAATATTCATTTGAAATATTTTTAAATAGTTTTTCATATTTTTCAAATTCAGAATCTGAAATATTTTTATTATTTATTGATATAGATTCATTACTAACAATTAAGTGTGGGGAAATATATTTACCTACTTTGAAATTGCTGTTTATTAAAATTTGATTTAACATTTCACAAATACTGCCTTTTCCGTTAGTTCCAGCAACATGAATAAATTTTAATTTCTTTTCTGGATTATCTAATTTTTTCATTATGTATAACATAGCATCCAAAGTTGGAAAATCAGTAGTTTGTATAAAATTTGATAAGAAAATATCTAAATTCATTATTATTGTTCTCCTTAAATATTCTATTAATAGTTTTTTACTTTTAGTGTTAATTCAATATCGTTTGTTTTCTTAAAAATTGAAAGTAATAGTATCTTGCAAGTGTATTTTATGCTTTTAATTGAATATCTTTTTAATCCTTTTGATTCCATAGTTGTTAATGTTTGATTAATATATCTTATAAAAAATGGGATAGAAGTTATTGCTATATTAACCATAAGTGTAATGTCTTTTGGATTAATTCCAAAAACTTTTAATGGAGTAAATAGTTTTTCTAAAGAAAAAATAATATTGCTAAATCCCATAGTGGAGCTAAAAATAAAACTAATGGTACAAACTAAAAGTAATCTAAAAGAAATTAAAAAAGCTTCTTTAAAATAGCCAAATAGAAAATTAAAAATAAAGTACAATATTATTAAAAACATACATTTATAAAGATAATTTATAATTTTTTTTATTTCTATTTTAAAAACTACAATAAGTATTATATTTAAAGCTAAAACAAATATGAGAAAAATAGTATTTTTAATAAAGAATATTCCACTAGTGTATAATAAAAAAGCAATTAAAAAAAAGAGTTCTTTTGATATATTTATTTTTGTAAATTTTTTTTTATTAATCATTTTATATTTTCCGTTCTTTAATTTTTGTATTATATATATTAATTATTTTTTTGTATTTTGTTTTCTACTATTTTTTTTGTTAGTTCATCAATTTGTAAGTTTTCAAGGTTTATATCAATACCAAATTTGTGAAGTGAAGAAACAAGTGAAATAATTCCTGGAAACTCTAATGAATCTATAAAATCGAGGTTATTTAGTAAATCTTTTTTCTCAAAAATTTTTTTTATTTTTCCATTTTCAAAAATAATAGTTTTATCACAAAGTAGAATTTCATCTATAAAATTTGTTAAATAAATTATTGTAATACCACTTTGTTTTAAATTTTGTAAAATATTATAAACTTGATTTTTAGAAATTGGATCAAGCATTGTTGTAGGCTCATCTAAAATTAATATTTTAGGCTTTATAGCTAGACAACCAGCAATTGCTATTTTTTGTTTTTGACCCAATGAAAGTTCAAAACAGCTACTATTTTTGTATTTTAACATATTAACTGATTTTAAGGCTTCATCAATATTTCTTTCAATTTCGTCCTTTGAAAAGTTTAGATTTTGCAATCCAAATTTTAAGTCATCGTATACTTTATCAAAGATTATTTGATTTTCCGGATTTTGAAATACAATTCCAATATTTTTTCTTATTTCATTTAATTTTGTTTTATCTTTTAAAGAAATTCCGGTTAACAATTATATCGCCATTTTTAAATTTGGTTAGTCCAGCTAAAATTTTTGAAAAAGTTGATTTTCCACATCCATTTTCTCCAATAATACAAACAAATTCTCCATCATTAATTTCCAAATTTATATTATCTAAGCTAAAATTTCCTGTTTTATATTTATAATTTAAATTTTTAACTGTTATCATTTTTTTATTCCACTCTTTTTAATTTATATAAAGTAAATTATTAATCTTCTATGTATAAATACTTTTTACTTAGTATTTTTATATATTTTGATAAGAAAAATATAGTTGAAATTTGGATAGGAAACATAATAATTTTTGTTACTAATCTGCCTGTTAATATTACTAAAAACGCATTTCCATATAAAAGAGATAGCATTAAGCTCATGCAAGGAAGCTCAATACCCCAAAGAACAATAGCAGAAGAAATACATAATCTTATTATTAAATTATTTCCTTCAAAAAATTTACCTTCTTGTTTAGTATACAAAAATAATCCGTATACTAATCCAACAAGTGCATCAACAATAGTAAAACCTATAAAATAAGCTCCAAATGGCCAAAGAAGGGCACCAATTAAATCTCCAAGTGCTGAGATTGTAGTTGAATATTTTGGACCTAAAATAATTGCTGATACTATAATAGGTAAAAAGCTTAAACTAACCTGTAAATATTGAGTTTTAATAGAAATAAATCTATCAAAAACAATAAGTATAGCAAGTAAAAGACCAGATAAAATAATTTTTTTTTGTTTTGACATAATTTTCTCCTTTATTTAATTTCTACAACAGTTACACCCATTTCACCTCTACCTAAAGTTTCAATATAATAAGATTTAACATGAGGATGATTTTTTAAGAATAGGTGAATACCTTTTCTAAGTGTTCCTGTTCCTTTACCATGAATTATCCTTACAGTGTTTAAGTGATTCATATAACATAAATCTAAATATTTGTCAATTTCATGACAAGCTTCTTCAACATTTTGTCCAATTACGTTAATTTCTGAAGAAATTGAATTCACCTTAAAATCATGTAATTCATATGTTTTTTTAGTATTTTCTTTCTTTGAAGAGGTTGTTGGCTTTGCTATATCATCAAAGCTAAAATATAGTTTTACTAAACCTACTTGTATTTGAGCTTTTTTGTCTTTATTATTTATTGAAATAATTTTTCCATTTTGGTTAATAGAAGGAATAAATACTTCTAAGCCAACAAGTAGTTCATTGTCTTCAAATTTATCTACCGAGTAAGTTTTATTATTAGTATTTAAGTTATCTATTTTAGTTTTAATCTTTTTTCTTATATTGTTTAATTCTTTAGTATTTGATGAATTTTCAATTTTTTTTATTAAAGAATTTGCTTCTTCTTTAGCATTGATTAAAATCTGACGAGCTTCAAGTTTAGCTGAATTAATAATATTTTTAGATTCTTCTTCTAATGTAGAATAGTCTTTTTTTAATTGTTCTTTTAATTTTTCTATTTCAGTTGAGTTTTCTAATATTTTTTCTTTTTCACGTTCTATATCTTTTTTATCATTATAAATACTTTTTAATAAGTCTTCAATATTAATCTTATCTGAAGTTAAAAGTTCTTTTGCCCTATAAATAATTTTTTCTGGTACACCAAGATTTTTACTAATTTCAAAAGCATTACTAGTACCAGGTACTCCAAGAAGAAGTTTATATGTTGGAGTTAAAGTATCTATATTAAATTCTACACATGAATTCTCAAAGCCTTTTGTTATTAATGCAAAATGTTTTAGTTCAGGATAATGTGTAGTTGAAATACTCAAAATCCCTTTTGAATTTAAATCTTCTAAAATACTAATTGCTAGTAAAGCGCCTTCACTAGGATCTGTTCCAGAACATAATTCATCAAGAAGAACTAGACTATTAGAAGTTGCATTTTTTAAAATGTTTGAAATATTTATCAAGTGTGAAGAAAAGGTACTTAAAGAATCTGCTATACTTTGTTCGTCTCCAATGTCTGTAAAAACATTATCAAATATAAAAATACTACTTCCTTCTGAAGCAGGAATATGAAGACCACTCATAGCCATTAAGCAAATAATTCCAACCGTTTTTAAGGTTACAGTTTTTCCACCAGTATTAGGACCAGTAATAATCAGATTAGAATAGTTTTTTCCAAGAAGAATATCATTTCTAACGGCAATGTTTTTATCAATTAATGGATGCCATGCTTTTTTTAAGTTTATGAATTTTTCATTATTTATAACTGGTTCAGTTGCACCTAAAGAATTAGAATATTTTGCTTTTGCAAAAATAAAATCAATTAAGCCAATTAAATTAATATTATTTTGTATATTATCTATAATTTCAAAGAACAATGAAGATAGTTTCATTAATATTTTTTGTATTTCAATTTTTTCATCATTTTTAAGATTACTTAATTCATTATTTAAATCAAAAACGCTAATGGGTTCAACAAAAATAGTAGAACCACTTGCTGAAATATCATGGATAAATCCTTTTACTTCAGAACGATATTCATTTTTTATAGGAATAACAAAACGTCCTTGACGAATTGTAATTATAGATTCTTGAACATATTTTGTAGTTAAAAAAGAATTTAATTTGTTACGTATCTCTTGTTCTTTATTCTTCAAATTCCTACGTATAGAAGCTAAAGTAGGGGAAGCTGTATCTGAAATATTATCCTCGTCTAAAATACAAGAAAATATAGTTTTTTCAATAGTAATATTTTGGTATAATTTCAAAAAAATATTTTCCAAATTGATAAATTTACTCATATCAATTGTTTCAGCCAAATAGTAATCTTTTAATTCTCTTGAAATTTTTAGTATATGAGCTAAATCTAACAATTCTTTAGTAGATAAAGCATTAGAAACTTTAAGTTTTTTTAAAGCAGGTATAACATTTTCTATTGCATCTAAAGGAAGATTTCCTTTTCTATATAATAAAGTAGAAGCTTCGGTAGTCTGTTTTAAAGCTTTCTTTATATTATTTTTGTTAGAAAAAGGCTCTAAGTTTTCAGAAATACTTTTAGCAATATATGTTTTACAAAATCCTTTTAAGATTTCTCTAATTTGGTTAAATTCAAGTTTCTCTAAATACTTATATATCATAATACAATCATAATAACACATTTTATTTAATAAATCAATACGTTGATGGCCAAACGGATACCTTAAAACAAAACAAAAAGATAGTCTTGAAAAAAATACATTTAATATGATATAATCACATTAAGTTTTTTAAAAAAACTATATTTATAAAAATATAAAATGGAAGTATGAGGCAGTTTATTATGAAAATATCTAATTCTTTAATTGGAACTGTTGACCTGATTTTATCTAAAGAATTATCTTTTGATGATATAGATAAAATATATAGTTTAGAGTCTTATACTAAAGAAGATATTCCATTTATTATAGATACTTATGGAAATTTATGGAGTGCAATTACTAAAAGAATAAATAGGCAAGTTTGTGATAAATATGGTGTGGAGAAATTATCAGATATAAATGATAATAAAAAACGAGGTAAAGCTCAAGAGGAAATAAATTTATTAATGCAAGAAAATAGAAGAGCTGAAATAAGAGGTAATATTAATGATGAAGCAAGAAAAATTCTAGAAGAACTTTTTAATAGTAAAAAAATAGTTCAAATAGGATATGGAATTCCAAAAGGACAAACAGTTAAAGTATTAAGTTTCGATGGAGGAAAAGAAGAAGACAAACCAATAGTACTAGAAAGACCAATAATAAAAGAAATGACTTCTTCTGGACAAAACACTGGTGTATTATTAAATATTAATGGGATAATTTACTACTATCCAAAACCATTTGTACCATCATTAAGTTTAGGATATGATCATACTTTTGAAAGTGATTTAGCTTTAATGGTAAATCAAGTTTGTTTAGGACATGGATATTATTCTTTACTTTCAAGAACTAATCAAATGACTGAAACAGAAAAAAAGCATCGTTTGTTTTTTCTAGGAGAAATATTTCCACAGTTTAAAAAACATATTAAAATAATAAGTGAATATTTAAGCTTAAATATACCACCTAAAGAAAAACTAACTGAGACTCAAATTTTGCAAGTTTTAGGAAGAAGATTAAATACAGCTTCAGTAAAAGATACTTCAGGAAAAGGAAATAATATTATAAGACAAAGTACTGGTGCTTCTAAAACTAAATAATAATGAACTGAATCATTATTCAACTGTAATTAATTAATAATAAAAATATAGAAGATATTTTTATAATAGAATAAAGAAAAAAAGAGATAAATTATTGTTTTTAATTGAGGAAGGGAGAAATTAGCATGTTAGATAAAAAATACAATGCAGAGGAAAAAGAAAAAAAATGGCTTGATTATTGGAAAGAAAATAAAATTTATGAGTTTAAAAGAAATGGAAAAGAAGTATATTCAATAGATACACCACCCCCAACAGTTAATGGGAAAATACATATAGGACATATTTTTTCATATACTCAAACAGAAATGCTAGCTAGATATAAAAGATTAAGAGGATATAATATTTTTTATCCATTTGGATTTGATGATAATGGTTTACCTAGTGAAAGATTAGTTGAAAAAGAACAAGGTAAAAGAGCTCATGAGATAGGTAGAGAAGAATTCTCAAAATTATGTTATGAAACAACAGATAAATATGAAGATAGTTTCAAAGAACTATTTAGTAAAATGGGAGTAAGTACTGATTGGAATATATACTATAAAACAGTTAGCCCTTCTACAATAAAAATAAGTCAAACATCATTTTTAGATTTAAAAGATAAAGGATTTTGTTATCATAAAGAAAGTCCTGCTTTATGGTGTAATGAATGTTTAACTTCAATTGCTCAAGCTGAGCTTGAAACAAAAAAAATAAAGTCAACATTTAACTATATTAATTTTAAAACGGTGGAAGATAACGAAGAATTTACTATTGCAACAACAAGACCAGAATTATTGCCTGCAATTGTATGTGTATTTGTAAATCCAGAAGATGAAAAACATAGATCTTTAATTGGAAAGACTGCACATATTCCAGTAATTGATGTTGAAGTTCCTATTTTGGCAGATGAAAAAGTTTCAATAGAAAAAGGTACAGGGGTTGTAATGTGCTGTACCTTTGGTGATCAAACCGATATTGAATGGTGGAAGAAATATAATCTACCATTAAAATATATATTTACAGATAATGGAAGAATTATAGATTCAATTCCAAAATATGGAGGCTTAAAGATTAAAGAAGCTAGAAAACAAATTGTTGAAGACTTACAAGCTGGTGGATATTTAGTTAAAATTGAAGAACTTGAACACGAAGTACAAACACATGAAAGATGCGGAAAAGAAGTTGAATATTCAGTAATAAAACAATGGTTTATAGATATAATGAACCATAAAGAAGATTTCATTAAAATTGGAAATGAAATTAAATGGCATCCAACCTATATGCATGCTCGTTATGATGAATGGGTTAATAATATTGCATGGGATTGGTGTATATCAAGACAAAGATATTTTGGAGTTTCTTTTCCAGTATGGTATTGTAAAAAATGTGGTGAGCCTATTTTTGCTAATAAAGAAGATTTACCAGTAAATCCTTTGGTTCAATTACCAAAAATAGATAAATGTCCTAAATGTGGTTGTAAAGAATTTGAACCTGAAACTGATATAATGGATACATGGGCAACTTCATCTTTAACACCTCTTATAAATATGAGATATGGTGAAAAAGAAAATTTTGAAGATATTTTGAAACCTATGAGTTTAAGAACAAACGCAAGTGAAATAATAAGAACTTGGGATTTTTATACAATAGTTAAAAGTTTTTATCATTTTGGACAAAGACCATGGGATAATGTAATGATTTCTGGATTTGTTATGGCAAATAAAGGTGAGAAAATTAGCAAAAGTAAAGGTAATAGTAAACATGAGCCTATGGATTTAATAAAACAATATTCTGCTGATGTTATTAGATATTGGGCAGGTACAGGAAGGTTGGGTACAGATATTGTTTTTAGCGAAGAAACATTACTTCGTGGAAAGAAATTAATTAATAAGATATGGAATGTATCTAAATTTATAGAAATGCATTTATCTGATTATGAAGATAAAGAATTTAATGATTTAGAATATATTGATAAATGGATTTTAGGTAGTTTCCAAAAAATGGAAAAACAATTTATTGATTATTTAGACCAATATGAAGTAGGACTAGCTTTAAATATATTAGAGAAATTTTTTTGGGAATTTTGTGACAATTATATTGAAATAGTAAAACATAGATTATATAGACCAGAAGAATTTGGAAGTTTACCTAGGTATAGTGGTCAAAAAACAGTTTATATTTTATTATATAAGTTATTACAAGATTTTAGTATTTTTTTCCCTTTTATAACAGAAGAGATATTTCAAGAGTTATATCATAACAATAAATCTATACATATTACTGAAATTCAATTACTAAATTATAATTTTGATAAAGAGATAGAATTAGGAAATCAAATGGTAGAAATTATAAGTCAAGCTAGAGGTGCAAAAACAGAAGCAAATGTGACATTAAAAATGCCTATAAAGAATTTAAGACTTGGAGTTAGTAAGGATTTAAAAGAGGCAATTAACAAATCTATAAAAGATTTTAAAGCAACATTATTTATAGAAAATTTGGATATGGAAGAAATTGAAAATAGTTATGAAGTTTATGATATTGAATTAAATTTTGAAGAAGGAAAAGAGTAAAATATTAAAATAAAATATTTACATAAATTTTTTAAAAATAAATTAGGGGCTAGAAAGGAGAGTAGATGACTCTTATTTGTAGAGCCTTTAATTTTTTATTTCCACCATATTGTAAAATTTGTGGAAAACAATCTAGAAAAGAACTTTGCGACAATTGTTATTTACGTTTTAAAAAATATGAAGATTTGCATATAATAAATTTTAAAAAAGATGATATTCCTTTTAAGTTAAAATATCAATTTGAAAGAAGAAATTTAGATTATTTAATTTATCTTTTCAATTATAAAAAATCTATAAGGAAGCTAATTCTAAATTATAAATTTTTTAATCAATTCTATTTATCAAAAGTTTTTTCAGAAATAATTTTTAAAAATGAAAAATTATGTAGAATTTTAAAATTTTATGATATAATTATTCCAGTTCCTATGCACAAAAATAAATTAAAAGTTCGTGGATATAATCAAGCTGAACTTTTAGCTATAGATTTGTGTGAAAAATTAAATTTTAAATACTATAAAAATATTCTTATTAAAACTGTAAATAATAAAAAGCAAAGTAGTTTATCTGAAAAAGAAAGATATGAAAACATAAAAAACGTTTATAAAATTCTAAAACCAGAAAAAATAAAAAATAAAAATATAATTTTGGTTGATGATATATGTACAACTTCTGCAACTTTAGAGGAATGTGCAAAAATTTTAAAGAAAAACGGAGCTAGAAAGGTTACAGCTGTTGTAATTGCTAAAGATTAAAAAAAATTTTATTTTAAAAAAAATTTTATAATTTTAAATACTAGAAAGGACTTAAATTAATGGAAGAATTAGTAGAAAGTATTTTAGACTATGTAAGGGCAGATTATACAGATTATGCAATTATGATTAATGGTGAATGGGGAAGTGGAAAAACTTATTTTTGGAATAATAAAATAAAAAATAAAATAGAATCATTACAGTTAAATGGAAGAAAATATACAACAATTTATATGTCTTTATATGGTATTTCTAATTTAGAAGATATTAGTAAAAAGATTTTTATTGAAACTACTCAATTAATGGATAAGAACATGAAAAAATATATGGATAGCCATGATCAAATTACAATTCCAGAATATGCAAAAACAGGTTTGGATATGGCACATTTATTTGGTGTTACTCAAAATAGTGATAAAATTGATTATGAAAGCTTTTTCTCTACTGACAATAAGGTTTTATGTTTTGATGATTTAGAAAGAGCAAATGTTGATGTTATTGATATTTTAGGCTATATCAATAATTTTGTTGAACATGATCATATAAAAACAATTCTTATTTGTAACGAAAAAGAATTATCTACAAAATTAAAAAGTTCTAATCTTGAAATGAAAACTTTTATAGCAACCTATTTATTAGAAAAAGAAGGAAATTTACTTCAAGCTGATAAGCCAATGGTTGAAAAAATTAGAGAAAAAATTGAACATGTTTTTGATAAAGCTAATGATTATGAAAGAATAAAAGAAAAACTAATTGGGGAAACATTTGAATATGCTCCTAAATTTAATTATATAATTAATGGTCTTCTAATGAGATATGAAAATAACCCAAACCTTATGAAATTTTTAAGAGAAAATACTAGTTTAATTACTTCAACGTTTATAAAAAGTGGAACAAGAAATCTAAGAATATTAAAACATGCCTTAAATGATTTTAAAAAAATTTTTGAAACAGTTAATCGTTGTTATCCAAATACAAATTTAAGAGTTTTACAGACAATGCTAATTTTTACAATTGCTGTTTCTTTTGAAATTAAAGCTGGTAAAATTACAAAAGACAAGTTTATTAATATAAATAGTAATGAAGAATATAAGGCAATTTTGGTTTCTTCAAGGGTTTTAATGGATAATAGACAATTTTATATTAAAGAATTTGATAATAATTATTATTTTAATTTTAAATCAGATTATAGATTTTTTAAATTTATAGAGATATATGTTCGTACAAGAATTTTTGATATGAAAGCTTTTAAAAAAGATATGGAAGTTATTATTAATACAATAGATACAGAAAAACTTCCTGGACACAAAAGGCTACTTACAGAAGAATATTGGAAAATTTCAGATGATCAATTTCCTGGAATTATTGAAGAAATATTTGATGATATTAGAAATTGTAGATTACAGCTTATTGAAATAATTAAATTATTTGCTTATTTTAGTTATTTTAGCAGACGTGGACTTATAGACTATGATATAAAATTTATTAAAGCAGTTTTTTTAGATGGAATGGATGAAGCAGTAAAAAATTCAGAGTTTTGTGATAATGTTGAGGAAGAGTTATCTAGGATTGGTATAGATGTAGAAGAGGATATGAAGGAAATTTTAGAACATTTCCATGAATTAAATAGCCAATTAGAAGATAAAATGTATAGAGAAAAAGCTAATAATATTTTTAAATGTATACCTATGAAAATGGAAACTTTTTATGATAAGTTTGCAACAGAGTGTATGGATAAACCTCTTTTAAATCACTATGATCCTTATCAAATGTTTCAAAGGATTACATGCGCTAGTAACGAAGATATAATGTTAATAAAAGAAATGCTTATTGATAGAGCAGTTAAGCATAAAGAAGAATTAAAGGATGAAGCAAGATTTATTGTTAGATTAAAAAAAGTATTAGAAGATTATTGCAGAGGAAAAGATATTAATATTAAAATTGTTTTGCTCAAAGAATTTGCAAACGATTTAAATACAATTATTACTTTGTATGATGATATTGATTTAAATGAAGTTGATGAAACTTTTAATGGAAATGAAGAAATTAATTTAGATGAACTTGCTAATAATAGTATATCTAAATACAGCATTGAAAAAATTGATGATACTACTGGAGAAAATAAAATTTCTGATGGAGCTGATAGTGAGGATGGAAATAATGATGAAGGTGTAGATTTGTTTACTAAAATAGAGGATTTAGAGGATTTAGAGTTAGATTTAGAAAAGGAAACAGAGGATTAATTGTTAAAAAAAATAACTATAAATAAAAAGGTACGCTAAATTAATATAATAAAATAGTGTGCCTTTTATAATTATTTACAAATTTACTGAATGCTTTGAGATTAATAGTTAGCCTTCAGATTTATATATTTTTATTAAATTTCTAAGTGATTACCTAGGAAACCAGCTGCAGATTGTGCAACTTTATTATCTGCATCATTCATTTCTTTTGAAGGTTCTTTTGCAATTAAAATTACACTTCCTATTACATCTCCATCAGAAATTATAGGATATATTACTTGAGAATTATAAATTTTTTGTCTGCCTTCATTTTCCGTAACTGGTATAGAGATTTCGTTATTTTCTTTACTTTTAAAAATTTCTTTATTTTCCATTACTTCTTCAAGTTCATGACTTAAATTTTTTTCTAAATAATCTTTTTTAGAACCACCAGATACTGCTATAACGCTATCTTTATCTGTAATACATGCAATATGTCCAGTAGTTTTACTAAGTGTTTCAGCATAAGTGTTTGCAAATTCACTAAGTTCACCAATAGGTGAATACTTCTTTAAAATTACCTGACCTTCTTTATCTGTAAATATTTCTATAGGATCACCGTTCTTTTAAACGTAAAACTTTTCTAATTTCTTTTGGTATAACAATTCTACCTAAATCGTCTATTCTTCTTACGACTCCTGTTGCTTTCAAATTTTTTCCCTCCTTTTTGTATTTATAAATTTATTATTACAAAATACGAAAAAAATATACATTTTTTGAGAAATTTTTATGGAAAAAATATAACTAATTGTGTACAAAAGATATTAAAAGGTCATAAAAACCCTTGAATAAATATTTAAAATGTAATATAATTTTTGTTATAAAATTAAAAAAGGAAGTTTTATTTATGAAAGCCATTGAAATAAGAAATAAATATTTAAATTTTTTTGAAAAGCATGGACATAAAATTATTCCATCATCTCCATTAATTCCAGAAAATGATCCATCAGTATTATTTAATACAGCTGGTATGCAACCATTAGTTCCTTATTTATTAGGACAAAAACATCCAAGTGGAACAAGACTTGTAGATTATCAAAAATGTGTTAGGACTAATGATATTGAAGATGTTGGAGACAACCGTCATTTAACATATTTTGAAATGCTTGGAAATTGGTCTTTAGGTGATTATTTTAAAGATGAAGCAATTAAGATGAGTTATGAGTTTTTAACAAAAGAATTAGAAATTCCTAATGAAAAAATATCTGTAACTTGTTTTGCTGGAGATGAAGATTGTGAAAGAGACATGGTATCTTATGAAGCATGGAAAAAAGTAGGAATTCCTGATGATAGGATATATTTTTTCGGAAAGGAAGATAATTGGTGGATAGCTGGAGAGGAAGGCCCTTGTGGACCAGATACAGAAATGTTTTATGATACAGGTAAGGAAAAATGTTCTCCAAGTTGTAATCCATCATGTAGTTGTGGTAAATATGTTGAAATTTGGAATAATGTATTTATGGAATTTTATAAAGACAAAAGTGGATATTCAGAACTTTCACAAAAAAATGTTGATACTGGACTTGGTTTAGAAAGAATGACGATGCTTTTAGAAGGAAAAGAAACTCCATTTGATACCGAATTATTTGCCCCAACAATGGAAAAATTAGTTACTCTTCAAAAAGTAGATTTAATTCAAAGTAGAAGAATAGTTGCAGAACATTTACGTTCAAGTATAATGATTATTAATGATGGTGGAGTTCCAAGTAATGTTGATAGAGGCTATGTATTAAGAAGATTACTTCGCAGAATGACAAGACATTTAAAAAAGCTTGGGATAGATTTAAATGTATTACCTGAAATAATAGAAACTTCAATAGAGGCTATAAAAGAGCTTTATCCTGAACTTGAATTTAATAAAAAATTAATTATAAAAGTTATTGTTGATGAAAAAGATAAGTTTATGAAAACACTTCAAAATGGAGAAAAAGAGTTTGAAAAAGTAGTTAATAGAGCTAAAGAATTAGGAAAAGACACTATAGATTCTGAAGCGGTGTTTAATTTATATGAAACATATGGTTTTCCATCTGAAATGACAATTGAACTTGCCAAAGAAAATGGATTAAAAGTTAATTTGGAGGATTTTCAAAAATTATTCGAAGAACACCAAGAAAAATCTAGACTAGGAAGTAATCAAAAATTTAAAGGTGGTTTAGCCTCAACTGGAGAAACTGAAACAAAGTATCATACAGCAACACATCTTTTAAATGCTGCTTTAAAAATAGTATTAGGAAACCATGTTCATCAAAAGGGAAGTAATATTACAGCAGAGAGGATGAGATTTGATTTTTCACATCCATCCAAAATGACAGATGAAGAAAAGCAAAAAACTGAAGATTTAGTTAACAGTTGGATTAAAGATGGATATGACGTTTATATTACAGAAATGACTAAAGAAGAAGCCTTGAAATCAGGAGCTGAGTGTATGTTTGTTGAAAAATATCCAGATATTGTTACAGTATATTCAATTGGAGATATCTCTAAAGAATTATGTGGAGGACCTCATGTAAAAAATACATCTGAGCTTGGTCATTTTAAAATAAAAAAAGAAGAAGCTTCTTCATCTGGAGTAAGAAGAATTAAGGCTATTTTAGAGTAAAATTTATACAGATATACTTCAAATTATTTGATATTTTATTTAAAATATGTTATAATTATAATATAGAATTATGTTAATTTATAAAACAGATTGGAGAAAAAAATGAAAAATAGTAATTATGAAAGTAAATTTGGAAATATTCTTACAATGATTTTAGTTGTTGTAGTTGTTATTATATTTGGAATAGCCGGATATTTTGCATATAGTATTCATGAACAATCTGTAAAAAACAAAGCAGCTCAAACCGCTATGGCAGATTTTGAACAAGCAACTAAATCTATTAGAAAGAAAGTTAAAGAAAGCGAAGATGGAACTGAAAATCTTATTACAGAAGAGGAAATAATTAAGCCAGATATGTCATCTTATGAAAATAGAAATGTATCGACAGTAACTAGTGAAGATGAAACTAATAATAATCAAACAGAACCAGAAAAAGTAATGTATGAAGGGTATGAAATGATGGGAACAATTAATATTCCTAAAACAGGATGTAATTACCCAATTTTATCAGAAGTTACAAAACATTCTTTAGAGGTAGCTGTTGCAATTCTTTATGGACCAGGATTAAATGTACCAGGAAATACAGTAATTGTTGGACATAATTATAGAAATGGATTATTTTTCTCAAACAATAGTAAACTTTCTATTGGTGATGTGGTAACAATTACAAATTCCACAGAAACAGTAAATTATATTATTTATAAAATGTATTATACTACTCCAGATGATGCTAGTTATATGAAGAGAACAGTAGATGAAGGAGTAAGAGAAATTTCATTATCTACATGTAATAATGACTCTAGTCAAAGACTTATAATTTGGGCAAAAGAACAAGGAAAATAACTGAATTTTTTAATTTATATTTTGTTGTAACATATATTTATAAGCTACATATTAAAAAAACACTTGCAAAAAGTGTTTTTTATATATAAAATAATAATACAAAAGAAAAAGGAGAGAAAAAATATGAACAAAAGACAGCAAACCGTTGGAGCTGTACACACACACACACAC
>JAFXMI010000032.1 GCA_017530505.1 Clostridia bacterium
CTTTCTGGTTTTAGTTGATGTTTGATGTAACAATTATACCATAAAAGAGGGGGGTATCATTTTTTTATAATAAAAAAGGTACAAAACTCAACAAAATCAAGGAGTGTAGAATAATTAAAAATAAAATTAGTTTACACTACCAAAAATAAAAAAAGGGGTAGGAAATTAAAAATGAGAGAGAAGATTGAAGAAATCAAAAGGAGAGCGCAAGAGAAAATTGCTAGTATTACTAATTTACAAGAATTACAAGATATTAAAGTAAAATATCTTGGAAAAAAAGGAGAACTTACGTCAATTTTAAAGGGTCTTGGTGGATTATCTCAAGAAGAAAGACCAAAAATTGGTAGCATGGTAAATCAAGTAAGGGACGATTTAGAACAAGCTTTAGAAAATGCTGAAAATATTATTAAACAAAAAATGCTTGAACAACGTTTAGAAAAAGAAAGAATAGATGTTACTATGCCAAGTCATAATATTGAAATCGGTTCAATTCATCCAATTACACAAATAATTGAAGAAGTAAAAGAAGTTTTTTTAGGGATGGGATATCAAGTTGTAGATGGACCTGAAATAGAAAAAACTTATTATGTATTTGATCAACTAAATACGCCATTAGATCATCCAGCTAGAGATTTACAAGATACGTTTTATATTACAGAAGATGTTATTTTAAGAACACAAACTTCATCAGTTCAAATTAGAATAATGGAAAATCAAAAACCACCTATAAAAATGATTTGTCCAGGTGCTGTATATCGATCAGATACTCCAGATGCAACACATTCACCGATTTTCCACCAAATAGAAGGGCTAGTTGTTGATAAAAATATTACAATGACTAACTTAAAAGGCACTTTAGAAATGTTTGCTAAAAAATGTTTAGGTGAAAATACTAAAATAAGATTTAGACCACACCATTTTCCATATACAGAGCCTTCTGCAGAAGCTGATGTTTCTTGTTTTGTTTGTGGAGGAAAAGGATGTAGGGTATGTAAAGGAGAAGGTTGGATAGAACTTTTGGGATGTGGAATGGTACATCCAAATGTTTTAAGAAATTGTGGAATTGATCCAGAGGAGTATTCAGGATTTGCTTTTGGATTTGGAGTTGAGAGAATTGCAATGGCAAAATTTGGAATAGACGATTTAAGATTGCTTTATGAAAATGATATTAGGTTTTTAAAGCAATTCTAAAATATATAGGTTGATTGAAAATATTTAAATATTATATTTTATTAAAAACATATTTTTGCTCTTTCAACTTATTCTTTTACTGTAAATATAATATATAATTAAATAGAAGGAGATAAATAAATGAAAGCAAGTATTGAGTGGCTAAATGAATATGCCGATATTGATGTTTCAAGCAAAGAACTAGGAAATATTCTAACAATGACGGGTTCTAAAGTTGAAACAATAGATTCAAAGGGAAAAGATATAAAAAATGTTGTAATAGGTAAAGTTTTAAGCATTCAGAAACATCCTGATTCTGATCATTTAATAGTTTGTCAAGTAAATGTTGGAGATTCTCAAATTCAAATAGTTACTGGTGCACCAAATGTAGCTATAGATGATATTGTTGCAGTTGCAAAAGATGGTTCAGAATTGCCTGGGGGAATAAAAATAAAAAAGGGTGTTTTAAGAGGGATAGAATCTTGTGGAATGATGTGTTCTTGTGGAGAATTAAATATTCCACTTAATAGATTTCCAAATCAAATTGAAAAAGGTCTAATGATAATACCAAAGGAATTTGAAAAAAATATTGGAGAAGATATAGTAAAAGTTTTAAATTTAGAGGAAGAAATAATTGATTTTGAAATTACATCAAATAGACCAGATTGCTTATCAATAGAAGGTTTAGGTAGAGAAACAGCAATATCATTAGGAAAAAAATTTAAAAATCCTAGAAAAAATTTAGATAATTTAAATATTGAAAATAAAAAAGAAATTGAAGGATTAAAGGTTGATATTAAAGCGCCTGATTTATGTTATCGTTATTTAGCTAGAATGATAAAAAATGTAAAAATTGGTCCTAGTCCTGACTGGATGGTAAGAAGATTAGAAGCTTGTGGGTTACGTTCAATTAATAATATAGTAGATATTACAAATTATGTTATGTTAGAACTTGGAGAACCAATGCATGCATTTGATATTGAATCAATTGCGGGAAAGCATATTACTGTAAGAAGGGCATTTGCTGGTGAAAAGATAACAACTTTAGATGCTCAGGAGAGAATTTTAGAAGAAGATATGTTAGTTATTGCAGATGATGAAAAAGTAATTGCAATTGCAGGTGTAATGGGTGGCCAAAATTCAGAAATTGAAGATGGTACAGAAACTGTAGTTTTTGAAGCAGCAGTATTTTCTGGAGGTAGCGTAAGAAAAACAGCAAAAAAAGTTGGATTAAGAACAGAGTCATCTTCAAGATTTGAAAAAGGATTATCAGTAGAGAATGCTGAAAGAGCTATAAATAGAGCGGTTGAACTAGCTAAATTAATAGGGGTAGGAACTCCAGTTGATGGAAAAATAGATGTATATCCAACAAAACAAGTTTTAAACAAAATAAAATTTGAACCAGAAAAAATTAATAACTTGTTAGGTACAAATATTTCTAAAGATGATATGATTAAAATATTAGAAAAATTAGAAATGAAGCCAGAAAATGATATTATTACTGCACCATATTTTAGAGTTGATATAGAATGTATGGCAGATATAGCTGAAGAAATTGCTAGATTTTATGGATATGATAAAATGGGTTCAAATTTAATAGAATCAAAAACAACTTTAGGATTACGTACAAAATTACAAAAAATTGAGGATAAAATTAGAATAGCTTTAGTTTCAAGGGGGCTTTCAGAAATTTGTACGTATGGATTTATTAACGAAAAAGATTTAGATAAAATAAATTTAACAGAAGATAGTGATTTAAGAACACAAGCTATAAAGATTAGGAATCCACTTAGTGAAGATTTTAATATAATGAGAACAACTACACTTCCAAGTATGTTACAAACTTTATCTTTAAACAATTCTAAAAAAAATAAAAATGTAAAATTATTTGATATTTCTAGAGTATATAGGAATGTAAATAATCAAATCGAAAAAGGTGAAAATCCTGAAGAAAAATTTATAATTACGATAGGAATTTATGGAGAAGATATAGATTTTTATATATTAAAAGGTTATGTAGAAACTGTATTAAAAGAAGCAGGGGTATTAAGATATGATATTCAAGCTGAAAGACTTAATTATAGTTATCATCCAGGAAAAACTGGTAAATTTATGGTTGGAAAAGATGTAATTGCAGTATTTGGAGAAATTCATCCAGAATTACTTGATAATTATGATTTACCAGAACACTCTTATGTTGCAGAAATAGATTTAGATAAACTAGTAAAATATTCTAGAATAGAAAAAAAATACGTTGAAATTCCTAAATTCCCAGCTGTTGAAAGAGATCTTGCTATTATAGTTGATGAAAAAGTTGAAGTTGGTCAAATCGAAAAGATTATTCAAAGAAAAACTAAAAAAATTTTGGAGGAAGCAAAACTTTTTGATGTATATAGACATGATAAACTTGGATTAAAGAAAAAGAGCGTAGCATATTCTTTGAGATTTAGAAGTAGTGATAGAACTTTAACAGATGAAGAAATAAATAATTGTATGGACGAGATTATAAAAGAGTTAGAAAACGTTTTAGGAGCTCAGTTAAGAAAATAAAAAGAATTAAACTAAAAAAGGTATTTTTTGGGGTTGCTTTAAGTTTTTTTTATGATATAATTAAAATTAATCTAAAAAATAAATTTTATTATCTGTTTTTACTATAAAAGTATTACAATGTTATAATAAAAATTAGAAAATATGAGGAAAAAAATGTCAGGTAAAAGAGAATATAGTTTAATTGAAAAAATTTCATTAATGAGTTTTAGAGGAAAGATTACTTTAATTATAATAGCTGTGGTAATTGTTATTGGTATTTTAACTGGTACATATCTAGCTTTTACAAACGAAGAAACAGAAGATAGTATTGAAGAAACTATTGCTACAGAATTTCAAGAAAATGAAATAATTGTAGTACCAATAAATCCTGAGGCAACTGTAACTAGCAATACACATCCCGAAGATGAAGAAATAAAAAAATTAGAGCAAGAAGCTGAACCTGAAAAAACTGTAAAATATCAAAATAAAGAAGTTGTAATTCCAAAAACGAAAGTTGCATCAGCAAATTCAACAGAAGATTCTCAAAAGCAAAAAACAGGAGGAGAAACTATTTCTGCGGAACAAGCTGTAAGTCAATTTGAAAATGATGGACAGTCTGTTGGGATTGATGTTTCTGCTCATCAGGGAGTAATAGATTGGAAACAGGTAAAAGATAGTGGCATTGAATTTGCAATGATTCGTTGCGGATTTAGAGGAAATTCAGAAGGTGGAATTTTTCAAGATAGATATTTTAAAGATAACATAAATGGTGCTGTAAAAAATGGAGTTTTTGTAGGAATATATTTTTATTCAACAGCAGTAAATGAGGATGAAGCAATCCAAGAAGCTGCATGGGTTGTAAATACAATAAAAAGCTATAGAATTACATATCCAGTTGCTTATGATTTTGAAGATTTTGGAAAATACAGATGTGCGGGTGTTTCGGGAGAACAAGCAACAAGTAATGCTATTGCTTTCTTAAACTATGTTAAAAGTTCAGGATATACTCCAATGATGTATTCTAATAAAAGTGATATTAGTTCTAGATTTAATAAAGCAAGACTTAGTTCTTATAAATTTTGGCTTGCACATTATACAACAAATACAAACTATACAGGCAGTTATCAAATGTGGCAATATACAAGTAATGGTAGTGTAAGTGGAATTAGTAGTAGAGTAGATATGAATATAGCTTATTTTAGATTTAGTTCAGTTGCTGAACCAAAACATACACATGATTTTACAAATGGAACAATTATTACTACTTCTGATAGTAAAGTTGCTACTTGTACAGAAAATGGAATAAAATATATTAGATGTAAAGATTGTTCTGAATCTCAGAAAATAGAAATTCCAGCTTTTGGACATAATTTTGATAACTGGGAAATAGTTGAAGAAGCTACTACAGAAAAAGAAGGAAAAGAAGTTAGAAAATGTAAGAATTGTAATGTAGTAGAAGAAAGAATTATAAAAAAATTAACAAATAATATAAATACTAATACAGATGTTAATACTAACACAAATACAAATATTACTAATACTGAAACAAATACTATTGAAGATAATAATACATTAAATAATACTAATACAAATTATATAGAAAATACTGTTGTAGTAGATTCTGAAACTGATAATTCAGTTGAAAGTAATTCAGAAGAAACAAATTCATCAGAAGAGAATCCAGTAAATACAGATGAAGAACCAATAATAAATAATGATAGTACGGATGTTAATTCTGCTGATAATACTGATGAGCAAATATTAACTTAGAAAGTTGTAAGAAGTAAAATATTTTACTATTGATGAAGATTTTCCTGTTAAATAGCTAACAATTATTAAATTAAGTAACTAGATTAAGCAAAGAAAATTATTTGTGTTATTTATGAGGAGCAATCCAAATCAATTACAAAGAATTTATAATCCACATCTAAGTATAATGCAGAATTGGTTAGAATAGGTAATTAAATGTAAGAACTATTAAGAACAAGGGAAAACAAATAAATTATAAGAAATATTAAATAATTAGAATAAAAAATAGCAGGAATATTTTAGAGGTTGCTTTTTTAGTAGCCTCAATTTTTTACCTGCTATTTTTTATCAATTACAAAATATTAATTTCATTTTGCATAAAGTATTACATAGTACCAAAAACAATATCAGATTGTATTATAGAAATTTTTTTAGTCTATTAATACAGTTTTCTTGTAAAGAAACAAATCCGTTTACAATATTTTTTACAGGTTGAGAGGCATCTGGGTTTTCATTTAAAAGTTTTACTCCTTTTATTACTCCCATATCATAACCTTGAATTAATATTTCTGACAGTTTACTTGTTGAGGTATCTGTCAAAGTATTAAATTGAATTCCTGTCCAACCCATAAGTTTTGTGTTCATAGGAACATCATCAGGAATTTCACCATTTTCTTTAAATTTATTGTTAACATCATTTAAGCTATGTTGATATTCATTATATTGATAACTTAAATCATCTTTAAAGTCTTGATCTTGAGTTTTTTCTGAAATTACTTCCAAAGATGCCATTCCCATTGTTATTCCCTTATGAACTTCATTTAAAATTGTTAAATCATCCATAAAAACCTCCCCAATTTATTATTTATAAAAAAAATAAAAATATTCATTTTGATATTAATTATTTACAAATTTAAAATTTATAAATAATGCAATTAATATATAGTTAATCTTTAATTGTAATTTACAATTCACATTTTGTATGCAGAAATCTTTATTTTTATTCTTTATTAAAGTATTAATATATCAGTTCCATAAAATTGACTCTTAGCTATAATTTTGGTATAATAACATATACGAGGTATAAGTTGTGAAAAATTTAGAATATTTAAATCAATATTCATATAAAATAGTTGAAATTGAAGAAATACAATTATATTCTTATAAAATAAACTATTCAGAGACAAGAATTATTTTTTTAAATTATATTAGAGAATTATATAAAGGTTTAAAAAAGAAAAATATATTTAATAAAATGATGAAACAAGGAATGTATGGAGTTACTATAGAAGAAAATGGTAAAGCTACATATTATGTTGGAACGAAAGAAAGAAACGATAATTTACACAAAATAAAAATAAAAAAAGGAAAATATGCAGTATTTGATTGTGAAGGAGATAATCAAATAGATATTGCACCACTAATAGCTTATGTATATAAAAATTATTCATTGTTTATGGATTTTAAAATTGATTTAAATTATTGTTTTGAATATTATGCAAATAATACTTGTTATGTATATATTCATATAATAGCTTAGAAGGTGATAATAATTATGTTAAATATTCAAGTAAAACCATTAAATGAAATGTCATTAGAAGAAATAGTAAAAATATTAAATGATAATATGGATAATTTGGAAGCATTAGTTAATCAGTATCCTACTATATTAAAAGTTTATTTGCAGAAAAGAGGATTAACAATATTAGGGGAAGTAGATGACGATACTGTTAATATGGCATTACTTCCTGAATTAAAAAGAATAGTAACCTTTTTTAATAGTAATTGTAGATTTATGGATAATGGTGATATAAAGACTATAAAGGGAGATTTATTATTACAAATTGACAGAGAAAGGAATCTAATTATTATTCAAATTGGTAATTCATATACGTGCAATGTTGGTTATATCACTTTAGAGAATGCTTTACTTGGAATTACTAAACAAAAATTTTTTTCTGATAGTAGGTTTGTAACTGATTTGGACAACAATGATTTGCATCAATTTGTGTTATTATATAGTCCTCATATGTTTAGGTATAATAGTTTATTCCATAGAATGAAGGCTGGTCTTATTGATGAAAATTACTATAATCGCGTGTGTGCTAATTATCCACAAATAGATAATATATATGTAAATAGTTTTTTTGTATATGGTACTGAACTTTTTAAAAATGTCAAAGAAAGTATGTATCATACAAAAACTGGAAAAAGAGTAGAGTTTGAATCATGGATAAATGTTTCGAATACTGGACCATATATATTAGAAAATTATTATATGGATTCGGATATTACAGTTGATGAAGCAAAATTTTTTGGTGGTATTTTTGGTTCAAAAAAAATATTGAATAATAGATATTTTAATAATGGAGGAAGAAATTTAATTGTCAGTCAGTTACCACCTTTTTTCAATAAAGGTAATTTAATCAGCAATTTGCAACAAAATAGAAATCATCCTTTTTTTTTATTTAGTGGCTCAAATAAATGGTATTTATCTAAAGATGAACATACTAGATATGTAGCTCAATTATGTAAAGAAATATTCAATGAAAAATTTAAAGAGGGAAAATAATGGATTGGACAAAAGAGCAGAAAGATGCAATTTCAAAAAAAAATTCAAATATACTAGTTGCTGCTGCAGCAGGGTCTGGAAAGACAGCTGTTTTAGTTGAACGAATTATAAAAAAGATAGCAGAAGATGGTTTGGATATTGATAAACTTTTAGTAGTTACATTTACGTCTGCAGCTGCTAGTCAAATGCGTGAAAGAGTTTTAGAAGCAATTTATAAAAAAATAGAAGAACAGCCTGAAAATGAAAAATTACAAAAGCAATTAATACTTCTTGGTAAGTCCAATATTTGTACAATACATTCTTTTTGTTTAGATATAATTAGAAATAATTTTTATGAGATTGATTTATCTTCAAATTTTAGAATTGGAACTGAGGAGGAAACTGAATTATTAAAACAAGAGGTTTTAGATGATATTTTTGAAGAACTATATGAATCTGAAAATGAAGATTTTGTAAAATTAATTGATACTTATACAAGTTATCGTGGAGATGATTCTTTAAAAGAACTTATTTTAAAGATATATAGATTTAGTCAAAGCACTCCTTTCCCAGAAGAATGGCTAGAAAAAAGTGTACAAAAATTTAAGAAGACTGATGAAATTAAAGACTTTAGTATAACAGATTGGGGCAAGATTTTATTACAAGAAATTGAAGAAGAGATAATTGATGCAATTCAAAGTTTAAAGGTTTATAAAAATAAGTGTGAAAAATATATAGAATTAGAAAAATTTACAGCCTGTTTATCTAAAGATATTGAAAATTTGGTTTTATTTAAGGAAACTGTAAAAGAATCCTGGGATAAAAGTTATGAATTTTATTGCAATTTTAGTTTTGGGAGATGGCCTACAGATAAAAAAGTTACATTAGCTTTAAAAGAAGAATCCAAAATTGCCAGGGATATGGTAAAGAAAAAAATAAATGATGTAGCATCAAAAATACTTTTATATGACTCAAGGGAAGCTTATGAAGATATTTATGCAATGCATGAAGTTTTAAGTAGTTTAAAAGAGGTTATTTTTAAATTTTCTAAAGTATATACTGAAAGAAAAAAAGAAAAAAATATAATAGATTTTAATGATATTGAACATTATGCTTTGAAAATTTTAATAAAGAAAAATGAAAATGGCTTATATATTCCAACAGAAGTTGCTAAAAAATACCAAGAAAAATTTGTAGAAATCGCAATAGATGAATATCAGGATTCAAATTTAGTTCAGGAACTAATTTTAAATACTGTTTCAAGAGGAAATAATATATTTATGGTTGGAGATATTAAACAAAGTATATATAAATTTAGACAAGCTTGTCCAGAACTTTTCTTAGAAAAATATAATCTTTATTCTTTGGATGGAAATGAAAAAGGAATAAAAATTAAATTGTTTAAAAATTTTAGAAGCAGAGAAAATGTTTTGAATTTTACTAATAATATCTTTGAAAATATTATGAGCAGTGAATTAGGAGATATTGATTATAATAAAGAAGAGTTTTTAAATTTTGGAGCAGATTTTGATGAAAATATTAACGATTTAGGAAAAACTGAAATACATATTATTGAATTGGAAGATAGTGAAAAAGAAAATGAGATCAGTTTTCAAAATGAAGTAACTGATGATGGAGATATTATAGAAAAACAGGAACTAGAAGCTAGATTTATTGCAAATAAAATTGATGAATATATTTCAAAAAAAATAAAAGTAAAAGATAAAAAAGAAGGATATAGACCAGTTAAATATAGGGATATAGTAATTTTACTTAGAGCAACTTCTGGTGTTGCACCTATTTTTGAAAAAGAGCTTTTATCTAGAAATATTCCTGTTTTTTCAGATGCAACTTCAGAGTATTTAGATACTATTGAAATTCAAACGATTATTTGTTTATTAAAAATTTTAGATAATCCAGTTGACGATATTTCACTTGTTTCTGTACTCCGTTCACAAATTGGAAAATTTACTGATAATGATCTTGTACAAATTAGACTTGTAAATAAAAATGTTAAGTTTTATTATTCAATTAAAGAAGCTAAAGAAAAGCTTTGTGGTGAAATTAAAATTAAAATTGAAAAGTTTTTAAATAAACTTGACGATTGGAGAAAAAAATCAGAGTATATGAATTTAGCTGAATTAATATGGGAGATTTATTCTGATACTGGATTTTATGAATATTGTGGATTAATGCCAAATGGAACATTAAGGCAGGCAAATTTGAAAATGCTTTTTGAACGTGCTAAAGAATATGAAAAAACAAGTTTTAAAGGTTTATTTAATTTTATTAGGTTTATTGAAAAATTTAAAGCAGGAAATGGAGATATGTCTGCTGCTAAAATTATTGGTGAAAATGAAAATGTAGTTAGAATAATGAGTATTCATAAATCTAAAGGATTAGAGTTTCCAATTGTTTTTCTTGCTAATAGTTCAAAAAAAGCTAATTTTATGGATTTATCTGATAATATTTTATTACATCAAAATTTAGGATTAGGGCCTGAATATATAAATTATGAAAGAAGAATAAAATACTCTACATCTGCAAAACAAGCTATTAGAGTTGCAAGCAAAAAAGAAGTACTTTCAGAAGAAATGAGAGTATTGTATGTTGCATTAACTCGTGCAAAGGAAAAACTTATTATTACAAGCACAGATCATAATGTGAAAAAAAAATTAGAAAAGAAAAAAGAGTTATATAATATTTATAATTCTGATGATAATAAAATAAATCCAATTTTAGTTAAAAAGTTCTCATCTTATCTTGATTGGATTGAACTTGTAAGTTTTAGTAAAGATTCTGAAAAATTAATAAAAATTAATATACATAATAAAAATGAGATAAAAAAATCAATTATTGAAAATGAGGAAGAAAGCCCTAAATTTAATTTTTCAAAAGATGTAGATATAGAAAAAATATCAGATTTATTTAATTTTAAATATAAACATTCTTTGGAAACAGAGCTTCCTTCTAAAAGTACAGTAAGTAAAATTAAAGAAATGGCAATTGAAAAATCTAATTTGACAATTTCACCATTACTAAATAAAGAAGTAGGATTATTAAAAGTTGTACCAAAATTCTTAGAGAATAAAGATAATAAAATAAGTAGAAGTAGAATAGGTACTATAACACATCTAATACTACAAAAAATAGATTATAAAAATGAATATGATTTAAATAAAATTAAAGAATTAATTGAAGAAATGATTTCTAAATCTATAATAACTAGGGAAGAAGCCAATAGTATTCAAATTACAAAAATTTTAGAATTTTTAAAAACAGATTTTGCAAAAAAAATAAAAAATTCAAAATTGATACAAAAAGAAAAACCTTTTTGTACCAAAATTTTAGCAAAAGAAATTTTCGAAAATGCAAAAGATGAAACAGTTCTAGTTCAAGGAATAATAGATTTATACTTTATAGATGAAGAAAATAATTTAATATTAGTTGATTATAAAACAGATTTTGTTGAACCAGGTTATGAAGATGAGCTTATTATAAAGTATAAAAAACAACTTGAAATATATAAAAAAGCTTTAGAAGAGGGAACTCAAAAGAAAGTTTATAAAACTTATATTTATTCTATTTATTTAAACAAAGAATTAGAGGTTTAATGTATTTACAAAAGCTGTAAATTATTATATAATTATTGTAAATTTATAATAGGAAGGAATTAGATGAAGTAATGGAGACAATGTCAAAATTTCGTACTTATACATTATGGTTTATTGGATTATTTATTATTTCAGTTATATTTGAAAATGCGTTATTAAAAGATATGTATAAACCAATTGCAGGAACAGCTAATGGGCAAATTTCTTTTGCAAATGTGTCTGATAACGAAAATCTTGATGTTAGTATTGGAGATGCTAGAGCTACTAAAATGAACGGTTATGTAGACATTAATATTAAGAATACATCAGGTCATTATATAGATAAATGCTGTGTAAAATTAGATTTATATACAGTTCGTGGAAATCTTGCATCAACTAAATATATTGATGTTTCAAATTTTGAAGATAATGAAACTCGAACTTTTAGAGTTAAGTTTTCAGGAAATGAAATTGGTAGTTATGGTGTAAGTTTAGTAGAAGACTCTCCTGATAAATCTTATGTTTTAGATTTATTTGGCTTTGAACTTGATTTAAGAAATATACTAGGAATTAATTTAGGAAAAATAGTTAGTTTAGATAATCTTAAGGAAACTGGAGTAAATCTTTGGGGATTAACTTTAAATTTCCTTAAATCAGTTCCAACATGGACGTATATTGTTGCAACAGGTATTGTACTTTGGTATTTACCATCAGGATTTTTATTTGGAATTTTTCCATAATTAGTTTAAGGAGGTAGCAAAAATGTTAGAAAACAAAAGAAAGCCTACAGATACAATAGAATTTTATATTGGCGTTTTGTTATTAGGTGCAGGATTATTTTTTCTTTTAAATAAAACAATGATATATAGTGGATTTTATTCATGGAGAATTGGAGGATTTAGTTTATCTTCAGGATTAGTTATACTACCTTTATTTATTGGAATAATTTGGCTTTTTTATAATCCAAAATCTTTTATTGCAAAATTAATATCTTTGCTTGGAGGGGTATTTATCTTAGCTTCAATTATTTTAGGAATTCACATTAGTTTCACAAAAACAACACTTTTTGATTTTATTATAATGATAATTTTACTAGGTGCAGGAATAGGATTAATATTAAGAACATTTTTTTATAAAAAAGGAGAGTAAGATATGTCTGATAATAATCAATTACAAAAGGAGCTTGCTAAAAAAGCTCTAAACATTAGAAGAAATGTTGTAACAATGATATACAATGCTTCTTCTGGTCATCCTGGAGGTGCTTTATCACTTACAGATATTTTAACAGTTTTATATTTTAAAGAAATGAAAGTTGACCCACAAAATCCTAAAAAAGAAGAAAGAGATAGGTTTGTTTTATCAAAAGGACATGCAAGCGCTGCATTATACGCTACGTTAGCTGAAAAAGGATTTTTTTCAAAAGATGAATTAATAAAGTTTAGAAAATTAGAAAGCATGCTACAAGGTCATCCAGAGATGAAATATATTCCTGGAGTAGATATGTCAACAGGTTCTTTAGGACAAGGATTATCTGCAGCAAATGGAATGGCAATAGCAGGAAAATTAGATGGAAAAGATTATAGAGTTTATTGTGTTGTTGGAGATGGAGAGATAGAAGAGGGGCAAATTTGGGAGGCAGCAATGTCTTCAGCTAAATACAAACTTGATAATCTTTGCGTAATTGTTGATAATAATAATTTACAAATTGATGGTACAGTTGAAAATGTAATGAGTCCATATCCAATAGATAAAAAATTCGAAGATTTTGGATTTAATGTTATTAATATTGATGGACATGATTTTAATCAGATAATTAATGCATTTGAAGAAGCAAAAAAAGTTAAAGGAAAACCTACTGCAATTGTTGCAAAAACAATAAAAGGTAGAGGTGTATCTTATATGGAAAATCAAGCTGGTTGGCATGGAAAAGCACCTAATGAGGAACAATTTAATTTAGCAATGCAAGATTTAAGGTAATAAAAATTTTCAAAAATTATCTATATAAATTTATAGACATTTTAGGTCTTTAATGTTTTATTAAGAATTTGAAAATTTCAATGAAAGGAAAATAAAATAATGAAAGAAGAAAAAATTGCAACTCGCCAAAGTTTTGGTGAAGAATTAGCTATTCTAGGTGAAATTAATAAAAATATTGTTGTATTAGATGCAGATTTAGCTGGGGCTACTAAAACCGATATTTTTGGTAAAAAGTTCCCAGAAAGATTTTTTGATATGGGAATTGCAGAACAAGATATGATTAGTACTGCAGCTGGGTTTGCAACATGCGGTAAAATTCCTTACGCAGCATCTTTTGCTGCATTTACTGCTGGAAGAGCTTATGATCAAATAAGAAGTAGTGTTTGTTATCCTAAACTAAATGTAAAAATATGTGGAACTCATGCTGGAGTTACGGTTGGAGAAGATGGAGCTACACATCAAATGCTTGAAGATTTAAGTTTAATGAGGGGATTGCCTAATATGACTGTTATATGTCCTTCAGATGACATACAAACACGTTGGGCAGTAAATGAAATTTCAAAATTTGAAGGACCTTGCTATTTAAGATTATGCAGAGCTGGAACACCTGTAATATATGATGGAGGAACAAAATTTGAAATTGGAAAAGCTGTTCAACATGGAAATGGTACAAAAGCTACAGTATTTGCTACTGGAGTTGTAGTTTCAGAAGCTTTAAAAGCTAAAGAAGAATTGGAAAAAGAAGGAATTGAAATAAGAGTAATAGATGTTCATACTATAAAGCCTATTGACAAAGAAATTATTATAAAATGTGCAAAAGAAACAGAAAAGCTAATTTCTATTGAAGATCATAGTATAATTGGTGGGCTTGGAACAGCTATTTCAGAAGTTTTAACAGAAAAATATCCAGTGAAATTAATTAGAATGGGAATGAAAGATACTTTTGGAAAGTCTGGAAAAGCAATGCAATTACTTGAATATTTTGGACTAGTTAGCAAAAATATTATTGAGGAAGTAAAAAAAATATAAAATTTAAAAAATAAAAGCGAAAAACACTTGTAAAAAGTGTTTTTTATATATAAAATAATAATACAAAAGAAAAAGGAGAGAAAAAAATATGAACGAAAGACAGCAAACCGTTGGGGCTGTACACACACACACACAC
>JAFXMI010000033.1 GCA_017530505.1 Clostridia bacterium
TTAAAATACTCTATCATTTTTGAAAAGTTATGTGCCTCGTCTTTGTTCGCCCGCGAAAAATTCTTTAGAATTTTTCTGTGGAAATTTGGCGAAGCCTTTATATTATAGGAAGTTCGGAGAACTTTCCTATAATATAAAAAAAGAACTCTTTTTAATTTGTTTAAGAGTTCTATTAGGTTTAATTCATTTTTCTATACTTTTCTATATCTTCAATATTATCAAAATTCTTATTGCTATTTTCATCCTCAATTTTTTCTTTGTTTAAAATTTGTTTTTCTTCGCAATCATCTGATAATAGTTTTTGTTTAACAAATTCTTTATATCCCATAGAAATAACAACTAACATAATTATTCCAAAAGATAAGGCTTTCCAAATTCCACTATCTAAAAGAATAATTGCAAACATACCAAAAGAAGCGCTAAAGGCATATAAAGTTAAAACTGCTTGTTTTTGAGTAAAGCCTTTTTGAATCATTTTATGATGTAAATGTCCAGCGTCTGGTTCAATTACAGCCTTTAAATTTTTTCCCTTTATTATTCTTCTAATCACTGCAAAAATAGTATCAAATAATGGAAGAGCAAGAACTAGAATCGGTGCAACAACAACTATTGCTGTATAGGTTTTTGCAATTCCCAAAATAGAAATTATTGATAAACAATATCCAAGAAAATTGGAACCAGTATCTCCTATAAAAGTTTTTGCTGGATTAAAATTATATGGCAAAAATCCTACCAAAGCTCCACAAAGAGAAGTAATTAGTATAATTGAAATAAGAGGTGAATCATTAAGCGCAAATATAATAAGAAGCGAAATACAAGATATTATAGAAATACCCGTAGATAATCCATCTAGCCCATCAATTAAATTTAATGCATTTGTAATTCCTACAATCCATAAAACAGAAAAAATATTATAAAACAATATGTTTTCCATAGGAATTGAAAATCCACCTATTTCAAAAAAATCTATACGAATTCCAAAATTAACTACAATAATTGCAGCTATTATTTGAAAAATTAATTTTATTATTGCAGGTGTTCCTTTTATATCGTCATAAAAACATACTATCCCAATAACAATTTCACCTAAAACAAAACCAATTAGTTTCATATATAAATTGTCTTGAAAAATATCTATCTTTTTTTCAATAGTTAATACTATTGTTAAATATGCTATAGATAAAAAGAACCCTAAAATTACTGCAAGTCCACCCAAACGAGGCATTGTAACCTTATTTATTCTTCTAGGATCTTGAGGTGTATCAACTGCGCCAACTTTTTTCGCAAACCTAATTGTATAAGGCGTTGCCATAAAAGCTGTCGCAAAAGCAATCATAAAAGCAATTGCGATGTCTCCCCACATAAGAATTTTTCCCCTCTTATTTCATATTTTCTTTTTCAATTTCTTCAATCATTTGCAATCTATCTGTATGTCTTCCACCTAAAAATTCTGCTCCAATCCAAGCACGCAAAATAACTACAGCTTGAGAAATATTAATAAATCTACCTGGCAAAGCAATAACATTTGCATTATTATGTTCTTTTAAAAGCTTTCCAACTTCTTCATTCCAACAAGAAGCACATCTTATTCCTTTAAACTTATTTGCAACCATGGTCATACCAAATCCAGTACCACAAATTAAAATTCCTCTATCACACTCTTTATTTTGAACAGCTTTTACTGCGGCTTGTCCATAAATTGGATAATCTGTTCTTTCATCTGAATCACATCCAAAATCCTTATATTCGATACCTTTTTCATCAAAATATTTTTTTATTTCCTCTTTTAAAGCATATCCACCATGATCTGAAGCTATTGCAAACATAATATACCTCCTAAATTTCATTTTTATAAATATATCATAGAAATTAAGTTTATACAATATACATTATAAACAAGTTTTGTGAATTTTTTGTGAACTTTTTTATTTTAAAATAAAAAAACAGAGGGGGCGCGCGACATCGGATTGCGTCGCTCTGTTGCCGCGATGCCGCGCGCCCCCCCTTTACCCGCTTTTATTTTTATATTGTTGGTCTTTTAGAAGACCTTATAATAACCGATCCATCCCAACCGAGCTCCAAGCCGAGGAACTCGCACATCCGTCGTACGGGGACGTAGAGTACCCCGTTGACGACCCTTGTTGGGAGCGTCGGGATTTCAATCCCGGTCTCCTGTTCAAAGGCTTTTTTCGGGATCCAAACCGTGTCCCAATCTAAGATAGCCCATGGCTCCAGCATGAGGATCTGGTCGTCCAAATAGACGAACACAGGCTCCACTGATTGATATAGGTAAAAGATCCCACCCCCGTCCTGGGTGAAACCTTTCACCTTATACCCGTTTTCACGGGCTTTGGATATAAGGCCCCCACCGAGTGGGAGGAGAAGCCGCCCATCGTTGGGTGTTTTGAAATCGAACGCCCATCGGGCGTCTATGTACACCCTAACGATTAGGGTGTCGGACTCCATACCCTGCTGGGGGTGGATGGCCCTGGCCGGGGTGGCCGTGATGGCCTCAGCAGTCTCAGTGGCAGTGGTTGCAGTGGTTGAAGTGGTGGCCGGTGTGGCCTCGATGGCCGGGGTGGCCGACCCCCGAACGGACTCATAGACGAGCCCGATCAGGGTCAAAATGACCAATATAGCTATGACAACTTTTTTCATTGTTTTTCTTGTTCCTTTCATTTTTTCTTATGTAAACATGGGCATTTATGTTTACCCATGCGAAGCGGGTTGGTGGAGTGCCAAAGCACTCTCTATCTATAATAAAATGGTTACCTCTCGGTAATCCATATTTTTATTATACCATTTTTTATGTAAATATGTCAATTTTTTCAATTTTTAAAAAAATTTTAAAATTTTTCCTAACAAATAAGAAATATAAAAAGCCCAAATTATCAAAATAACAGCAATAACAGCAATAAATAAAAAAAAGTACTTGATTTTTTCTAGTTTACATGTTAGAATATTAAAAGTATAATTTAATATATTCTAAAGGGAGGTGCTAAATAGATGCCAAATATTAAATCAGCAATAAAAAGAGTTAATGTAATTGAGAAAAAAACTTTACAAAACAATATGATTAAATCAGCATATAAAACTGCAGTTAAAGCTTTTGAAGCAACTGTAGAAGAAAAAAATATAGAAAAAGCTAATGAAACTTTTAAAAAAGCTGTAAAAGCTATTGACCAAGCCTGTACAAAAGGTATTATTGAAGCAAATACTGCTTCTAGAAAAAAATCAGCTTTAGCAAAAAAATTAAATACCCTTAAATAATAATATATTGTTACTTTAAATTATTTGATTTAATTATTATCTTTTGTGTAATTATTGTTATTATCGTATTTTAAGATGAGGCTCTTTAGGAGCTTTATTTTTTACATTTTTTTACTTTGATTTATATTCATAAATCTGTTATTCTTAATTTAGGGTAACTATTAAATCTAAAATTCTTATTGTATTTAAAATAGTTTATTTTGCTAGTATGAAATAGTTTGCAAATAAATATCTTATATAACTTTAAATAGCTTGTGATTGAAGCAAGAAAGGAACGGAATTTATAATGAGAATAAAGGAATTTTTGAAAAAAATCTTGCTAATTAGAGATGAAAAAACTTTAAAAATATTAGATATTTCTAATATTTTCTCATACATAATATGTTTAATTGGAATTATTCTAATGTACATAAACTATAAATATTTTATTTCTTTTGATTTATTTGAGGCAGCTATTATCATTTTTAGAACAGGACTATTTGCTAAATGCTTCTCAATTATGTCTGCCTTTGTAATTAACAAATTTAAAGAAGAAAACTCATAAAAACAAATAACCTATTTCATTTTTATAAATAAGTTATTTAGATTATTATTGCTAAAATTAAAAATTTTAGCAATCTATTTTTTTCTAAAAAATCTTATAACCTTTTCGAAAATTCTTAAATACCATTTTTTATTGAATTTAATAAGCGCTTTTTCAGAATCTTCATTTTTATTTTCTTTTATAATTTCTAAATTTTCTTTTTGTGATTCTTGATTATAAATCTTTTTAAAAGGATCATATTTTTCTTCTAATTCTTTATCATACTCTGCTTCTTTTTCCTTTATTATTTTATTCATTTCTGATTGTTTTTCTTTATCACACCAAAAATCTTTGTATATAATAGCAAGTATTGTTTGTGCCTCTTCTGAAATTTGCTGCTCAAATAAATTCAAACTCATATCTAGCTTTATTTCATCTTTATACTCTATTGCTTTTTCTTCAAGTATTTTTATAATAGAATACGGAATTTTTGCTATTAATGATATTTCTGTATTATATAATACATTAATTACTTCTTTAGCCGCTTGTTTACTTATTTCATCCATATCTTATGTTTCTCCAACCTATATATATTTATTTTGTATAATCGTCTGGGACTTCCACAGTTTTATTTCCTATTCTAGGCCTATTCCTTTCTTTATCTGGATTAAGTTTTCTATCAAAATATCTAATTGCTTTTCCAATCGTTTTTGTCCAAAATTTGCTTTTACTATTCATTAATTCTTGCCAACTTAATTCATAATCTCTTATTCCAAAAATATTTTTACCAATTTTTTCTGGAAAAGAAAAATTGTCCAATTCATCATGAGTTCTATATTGCGCTTTTCCTATTGCACGTTTTACGAAATCTGTTTGTCTATATATATCATTACCACTTTTTTCAGAAGAAGATAACCCCATATTTTCACTTAAAATTCTTTTACATGTAATCATTTCATCTACTATTTGCTCCATACCAATTGGTGTTAAAGAATTATCCCATTTATTACTATATACATAATCTGATGATTTCTCTCTAAGTTCTGCCAAATAATTAACCGCATTAATTGTTTCTTGATCTAATGCTAAAATATCATTATTAAATTGAAGTCCTGCTTTTTCTCCAACTACTTTTCTAATATCATCAGGATTAATAGTATATGGGGTTATCCATAATAATCGACGATTAGAGCCTGTTTTTGCTTCCTGATATGCACTAAAAAGTTTAAGCATCTGATATCTTCTTAAATTCATAAATTCTTCTTCTGACATATTAGAAAGCTGTTGGTGTGAATTATTATTCTTTTCTAGTCCAAAATATAATCTTCTTTCATATATATTTTGTCTAGTATTTGATATTTGTCTATCTAAGCTAGGCTTTGCTTCTGGTGCTTGCCATGTTGCAATATATTCATCATAAGTAATTTTCATAAATTTTTCCTCTCTTTTAAGATTAGTTATCAATACTTAAACTATATTATTTAACAGAATTATCACCTAAAATTCCTTCTAAAAATAATTTATTTAATATTTGTGGATTTGCTTTTCCCTTTGTTTCCTTCATAGCTTGACCTACTAAAAATCCAAGAGCCTTATCTTTTCCAGCCTTATAATCTATTATTGATTGTGGATTTGCCTCTAGTATTTTATTTACAATTTCTTTTATTGCATTTTCGTCGGAAATCTGTACCCAACCTTTTTTTTCAATAATTTTACTTGGATTTTCCGGATTTTCAAACATTTCTTCAAGAATCTTTTTAGCAATTGCTGAACTTATTGTTCCTTTATCTATTAAAGAAACTAATTCACCTAATTCCTTCCCAGAAAATCTTATATCTTCAGGTTCTTCTTCTCTTTCATTTAAAATTCTAGCAATATCTGACATAATCCAGTTACTAACAGCTTTTGGATTATTACAAATAGAGCTCGCTTCCTCAAATAAATTTGAAAAATATTTAGAATCAGTTACAAATTTCGCAGCTTTTTCAGTTAAATTCATATCTAATAAATATCTCTTTTTTCTGCTTTCAGGAAGTTCAGGCAAAGATTTTTTAATATTTTCAATATATTCATCTGATAGTTTAATAGCTGCCAAATCTGGCTCTGGGAAATATCTATAATCTTGTGCTTCTTCTTTATCTCTCATTGAAAAAGTTTTTCCAGAAATATCATCCCATCTTAAAGTTTCTTGCTCAATAATTCCACCATTTTCAATTACTTCTATTTGCCTATTTGCTTCATATTCAATTGCTCTTGAAATACTTCTAAAGGAATTCATATTTTTCATTTCTGTTCTAGTTCCAAATTTTGCTGAACCTTTTTTTCTCACAGAAACATTTACATCTGCTCTTAGTGATCCTTCCTGCATCTTACAATCTGAAATTCCTATATATTCAAAAATAGACTTTAATTTTCTAAGATAGCTTTCAGCCTCTTCCTTACTTCTTAAATCTGGTTCAGAAACAACTTCTATTAATGGGACTCCTGCTCTATTTAAATCCACAAATGTTCCTCTACCAAATTCATCATGATTTAATTTTCCAGCATCTTCTTCTATATGAATTCTAGTAATTCCAATTGTTTTTTCTCCTTCATCTGTTTCAATATTAATAAAACCATCATAACAAAGTGGCAAATCAAATTGTGAAATTTGATATGCTTTTGGTAAATCTGGATAAAAATAATTTTTTCTATCACTTTTACTATTTCTAGCAATTTTACAATTTGTTGCTAATCCTGCTTTTACAGCATATTCTACCACTTTTTCATTTAAAACAGGTAATGTTCCTGGCATTGCCATACAAATTGGACAACACTGTGTATTAGGTTCTGCTCCAAAAGTTGTAGGACAAGAACAATATATTTTTGTCTTTGTAGAAAGCTCACAATGAACTTCAAGTCCAATAATTACTTCATAATCTAATAAACTCATAATTAATCCTCTCTAATATAAGAATTAAGAACTTTTCATTAAAACAAATGGAAGACTAATAAATTTAAACCATAATCTAAGCATATATAGCAAAAACTTCCTTAAATTTGTTCAAGCGAAAAATTTTTCAAAATTCATAAATTAAATTTATTTACTGTTTTTAAAAGTTGGCTTATAATTTTCTCTAAAATTAAAATTTTTCTCGTAAGTATAAGCAGCTCTAATAATAGTTTCTTCTCCAAAAGGTTTAGCTAATAATTGAAAAGAAATTGGAAGTCCATTTGAATCTATACCACATGGAATACTCATACCTGGAATTCCTCCAATATTTATTGGAACTGTACAAATATCAGCTAAATACATTTCTAATGGATTATCAATTTTCTCTCCAACTTTAAAAGCAGTTATAGGTGAAACTGGTGTTAATAACAAATCATATTTTTCAAAAAGCTCATTATAAGCCTTATTAATTACAGTTCTTACCTTTTGAGCTTTTTTATAATAAGCATCATAATATCCTGCTGATAAAACATAAGTCCCTAACATAATTCTTCTTTTTGCTTCTGCACCAAATCCTTCACTTCTAGAATTTCTATAAATATCTTTTAAATTATTAAATTGCTTAGTTCTATATCCATATCTAATACCATCAAATCTTCCTAAATTTGAACTAGCTTCTGCAGTTGCCATTATATAATAAGCACCTATTGCATATTTTCCGACTTCAAAAGAACATTCTTCAATTGTTGCCCCCAATTCTTCGTACTTTTTAGCAACAGATAAAACAGATTCCCTAACTTCATCATTTATACCCTTTCCAATGTATTCTTTTGGTATACCTATTTTCATTCCTTTAACATCATTTACTAAACTTAAAGTATAATCTTTCTTTTCTAAATTCATAGATGTTGAATCTTTTTCATCATGACCAGCAATTAAATTTAATAATAATGCAGAATCTGTAACATCTTTTGTAATAGTTCCAATTTGATCAAGTGAGGAAGCATAAGCAACTAATCCATATCTAGATACTAAACCATAAGTTGGTTTAAAACCAATTACACCACAAAGTGAAGATGGTTGTCTAATAGAACCTCCTGTATCACTACCTAAAGCCCAAGGTGCCATATTAGCAGCAACAGCTGCTGCTGATCCACCTGAAGAACCACCTGGGACTCTATCCAAATCCCATGGGTTCCTAGTAGGATAAAATGCAGAATTTTCAGTAGAACTTCCAAAAGCAAATTCATCCATATTGGTTTTTCCTAAAAAAAACATATCCTCATTATTTAAATTTTCAATAACAGTTGCATTATATGGTGCAACAAAATTTTCTAAAATCTTAGAACCACATGTAGTTTTACTTCCAGAAATACATATATTATCTTTTATTCCTATTGGTATTCCTGCATATTTACTAACTTTTTTCCCTAATTTTCTATCTTCATCTACTTTTTTAGCTTTATCTAGTGCTTCTTCTTCTAATAAAGAAATATATGCTTTAATTTGATTATCTTTTTCTTTTATTCTACTAAAATAGCTTTTTGTTATTTCTTCTGAAGTAATTTCTCCTGAATTTAACTTGTCCATCAATTCATGTGCAGTAAGTTCATAAAGCTCCATTATATTTTCTCCTTTCTAAATTCCTGCTTTACAAATCAATAAAAATAATTATTTCTAATGGTATTTTCCTAATTAAGAACTTTTGGTATTCTAAACATACCATCATCTTGACTTGGAGCATTCTGCAATAATAAATTTCTATCCATACTAGGAATTACCTGGTCTTTTCTAAATACATTAAAATTTTCATTAGCTGCAATTGTTTCATTAATTTCATCTGTATTCACTGAATTTATCATACTAGCAAAATCTATAATCTCTGTTAAATCTTTTGCATATTTTTCTATCTCTTCTTCTGATAAATATAAATTTGAAAGCTTTGCTAGATGAACTATCTCTTTTTTATTAACTGACATTTTTTCTCCTTTCAATCATTAAACCTTTTAAACAATAACTTTTAATCTGAATATAAATCTTTTCTAGTTAAATTAATTCTTCCTTGTGAATCAATTTCACAAACTTTAACTGTTACTTCATCTCCAATTTTTAGTACATCTTCAACTTTTTTTACTCTTTCATTAGAAATTTTAGAAATATGAAGTAATCCTTCTTTTCCTCCACCTAAATCAACAAAAGCTCCAAAAGTTGTTATTTTAGTAATAGTTCCTGTATATATACCATTTGTTTCAATTTCTCTAGTAATATTCTCAATTATCTCCTGTGCTTTCAAAGCACTTTCATTTTCCTCAGAATAAATAAATATATTTCCATCTTCGTTAATATCAATTTTTACTCCAGTTTCCTCGATAATTTTATTAATAGTTTTTCCTCCAGCTCCAATTACATCCTTAATTTTATCTGTATTTATTTTCATATTAACAATTTTAGGAACATACTTGGATAATTCTTTTCTTGGTTCAGCAATTTGTGGAGCCATAATTTCATCTAAAATATATTTTCTTGCTTTTGAAGTTCTTTCAAAAGCTTCTTCAATTATTTCATAAGATAATCCGTCAACTTTAATATCTACTTGTATTGCAGTAATTCCATCTCTTGTTCCTCCAACTTTAAAATCCATATCTCCAAAAAAATCTTCTATTCCTTGAATATCTGTAATAACAACATATTTAGATGGATCATTTTCATCTGTAATTAAACCAGTAGAAATTCCGGCAACAGGCTTTTTAATTGGTACACCAGCATCCATTAAAGCCAATGTTGATGCACATATGCTTCCTTGAGAAGTTGAACCATTTGAACTTAGTATTTCAGATACAACTCTAATTGTATATGGAAATTCTTCAATGCTTGGTAATACAGGGACTAACGCTTTTTCTGCTAAAGCTCCATGTCCTATTTCTCTTCTTCCTGGAGCACGTGAAGGCTTTGCTTCACCAACACTATATCCTGGAAAATTATATTGATGCATATATCTTTTAGATTCTTCTGTATCTACTCCATCTAAAACCTGTGCTTCACTAACCATACCTAAAGTTGCAATTGAAAGAACTTGCGTTCTTCCTCTAGTAAACATACCACTACCATGTACTCTTGGAATTAAACCTACTTCACAAGATAATGGTCTAATATCGTAAATTCCTCTTCCGTCAACACGCTTTCCCTCTTCTAGAATTAGTTTTCTAACAGTCTTTTTTTCCAATTTATATAAAGCTTCATTAATAGCAAATTTATCTTCTTCAGCTTTATCTTCTCCAAATTTTTCAGTATACCAAGTTTTTACATCTTCAGTTAGTTTAGCTAAAACAATATCTCTATCAATTTTATCAGGTGTTTGTACATCTTTTTTCATTCTCTCTGCAAATTCATTACTAATTACTTTATAAATATTTTCGTCAACATTTACTGATTGATACTCAAATTTAGCTTTTCCTATTTCAGTTTTAATATTTGAAATAAATTCACAAATTTTTTTTATTTCATAATGCGCAACCTTTATTGCTTCTAACATTATATTATCTGGTATTTCATCAGCACCAGCTTCAATCATAGCAATTTTATCGAAAGTTCCTGCAACAGTAAGATTAAGTCTTGAATTTTTTCTTTGTTCTTCTGTTGGATTTATAACTATTTTATTATCTACATAACCAACATTTACAGCGCCTGTAGGTCCTCCCCAAGGGATATCTGAAATAGAAAGAGCAACTGAAGTTCCAATCATTGCAGCTACTTCTGGTGAACAATCTTGCTCAACAGATAATACTAAACAATCAACTACAACATCATTTCTTAAATCTTTTGGAAATAAAGGTCTAATTGGTCTATCTATAGCTCTTGATGTTAATATAGCCTTTTCAGATGGTTTTCCCTCTCTTTTTGTAAATCCTCCAGGTATTTTACCAACAGCATATAATTTTTCATTATACTCAACTGATAAAGGGAAAAAGTCAATTCCTTCTTTTGGTGATTTTGAAGCTGTGACATTAACTAATACAGTTGTTTCTCCATATTTTACAAGCACACTTGCATTAGCTAGTCCAGCCATTTTTCCAGTTTCTATAGTGAGTTGTCTTCCAGCTAAATCCATTGAATAAGTTTTAAACATAAATTTTTTCCTCCTAAATATAGTTTATATTTTAGGAAATCTATTTGAAATGTAACCTCTATAATACTTTTAATAATATAATTTTATATAAAAGCATTATGCAAGCTACTGTTTCAAATAAACTTTCCTTTAAAACATAATTATTTTACTATAAAAAAGTAAAAAAATCAATATTTTAAAAAACATTGATTCATAATGTGTAATACTAGATGAAAATCAATTTTTATTCAATATAAAAAACTACTTTTATATTAAAAAAACGAAGCTAAACAATAAGCTTCGCAATTAATTGTTATTTTCTTAAAGATAATTTTTGAGAAATATCTCTATATCTATTTAAATCTGTTCTAGATAAATAATTAAGTAAATTTCTTCTTTTTCCAACCATTTTTAAAAGTCCTCTTCTAGAATGGTTATCTTTTGGATGAACCTTTAAATGATCTGTTAATTCCTTAATTCTTTCTGTTAATAAAGCAATTTGGACTTCTGAAGAGCCTGTATCTTTTTCCTCTCTCCTATAAGTTTCAATAATTTCCTTTTTTCTTTCCTTTGTCATTATAAATCCTCCTATTTTTCATATTTGCCATAAACTGAGTTTAAAGTAGGCTTTTTCAAAAAACTAAGTATATGGTATTTTTTACATTCATATTTTAACATTAATTTAGATTAAAATCAAGTGATTTATTTGATTTTTATTTGATTATTAATTTGTTAGTTACAATTCACAGCCTCTTATACTTATTTTTTTAGATTTTATACATAAAAAAACTAAGAAAAATTTAGAAATTTCACTTGAAATTTACCAAAGACTAAAAAAATTTATAAAAGGCTAAAAAAAGTGTTGACAAAACTTAAAAAGTTTAGTAAAATATCAATTGTTGATAGAAAATTTAATGGTCGCTTAGCTCAGCTGGTAGAGCATCTGCCTTACAAGCAGGAGGTCATAGGTTCGAACCCTATAGCGACCACCATTTTTTGGCCTGGTAGTTCAGTTGGTTAGAATGCCGCCCTGTCACGGCGGAGGTCGACGGTTCGAGCCCGTTCCAGGTCGCCAAAATATCTGGTGAAAACTAGATATTTTTTATAA
>JAFXMI010000034.1 GCA_017530505.1 Clostridia bacterium
ATAAATAAAATAAAAGAAAAATTAGAAAAAGAATTAAATGACGAACTAAAAATTGATAATTTAGATAATATTTCTGAAGAATTAGAAATTGAAAATAAAAATGGAGAAGTAATTGTAAAACTTAAATATATTCTATTAGAAAAAATAGGTACTAAAGAAAATATTGAGTAGGGGGTATAATTTTATGGAAGAAAGAAGCTTAAAAGTTCTGCCAGCAGATACAACTTTTTTTAACAAAATATCTAGTACTTTAACTAAACTTTTAATACCAACGAAGCTTAGTTTTAATAGTGTTATGATAAATATTAAAAGAAATGGAGTCTTAAAAAATTATAGTATTTATAAAGAAGCTGAAAAAAGTGAAAATATTGATAAAAAAGATCAATATTTTAAAAGATATGAAGAAAGCTATGCTTTATATTTAGAATCTATAGATAAGTTTGTTATGGATTCTATTTATAAAAAAGTAAAAAATGGTGTAGCAACTCAATTTGAAATGAATGCAATGTCAAATTATTATACTGTTGTTAGGTTAAAAGATACTGAATATCTTGAATATAAATATAGAAAGCAAAAGTTTTTATTGGAATTAGACTACGAAAGTGTTCTTGCTTCTAATAAGGAAAAAATTATTGAAAAATATCAAGCAATGTATGTTGAAAAAATAGATAGTCTTTTTAAAGGAATTTTAAAAAATTATTCTGTAAAACTTGCAGATGGAAGAAAATCTGGAGCTAGTGAAAAAATTGAGATTTATAAAAATATTTTTTGGACTTTAGAAGAATACATAAGAAATGTTTTGCCTATAAAAATAAAAATTGATAAAAATAATACATATAAAAAAATTATTACTGAATATGAGGAGTTTGACAAATTTACAATTGGAAAGTTGGACGAAAAAGATTTTTTAGAAAAAAATATGATTTTGCTTGGATTAAGTAGATCTTTATTTACCTATAGTCTACCTTTAGTTGCAGCAGAACAATGTTATCAAAAATTATTAAAAGATACTAGAAATTTAATTATGAAAGTAAAAACAGAACGAAAAAGAGAAGAAGCTTACCAAATGCTTTTAAAACTTGTTGAAGACTATAATGTTAAGCTTCTTTCAACAAAAGTGTATTGGGACAAGCTCGAAGAAAGAGAAGCTTATAAAAAATTTTGGAATGTATATAGTAAATCAAAATCATCTGAAGAAAAAGAAATTTTATCTTTAAGAAGAGAATTATATGAGTTAAATAATTTAGGTGAAAAATGGGAACCAATAAGAAAGTTTTATCGTTCTAAATTAGTAGGATTAGGTAAAATGAGAGAATTAAAGAATAATTATAAAAAATTAGAAAGTAATACTAGATATATAAAAAAATAAATTACTTATATAAAAATTAATTTTTAAAAAATATAAATTGTATTTGGGGAAAAGTTTTGAAAAAAATAGCTGAAATAGATTTTTTAGATGTAAAAGAAAATAGAACACAAGAAAGACTAATTAAAAAAGTTATTAGGCAATGTTTTGAAATTGAAAATATGTTAAATACCAAATTTTATGTTAGTGTTACTCTAACTACTCCAGAAATTATTAGAAGGTATAATAAAGAATATAGAAATATAGATAAGGAAACGGATGTACTTTCGTTTCCTATGTTTGAAAAAGATGAAATCACTGAACTAATAAAATCCAAAATGGATTTTGAAGATGTTCTTGGTGATATGATAATTTCTGTTGAAAAAGTAAAAAAGCAAGCAGAAGAATTTGGGCATTCTTTTGAAAGAGAATTATCATATATGGTAGTGCATAGTTTTTATCATCTTATGGGTGAAGACCATATTAAAGAGCAAGATAAAAAAAATATGAGGAAAAAAGAGGAAACTGTCCTTAATAATTTAAATATAAAACGATAGAGTTTTATATTTAAATGTGGATTAATTTTTAGAATTTATTAAAATATAAAGGAGAAATTACTTGAAAAAAACGAAATGGACTACAAAAAATTTTTTTGAATCTTTTAAATGTGCTTTAACAGGAATAAAATATGTTTTTACATCTCAAAGAAATATTTTAATTCAACTCGTATTTGCTATAGTTGTAGTATTAATTGGTTTTTTATTTAGGATTTCATATATAGAATGGCTTGTATTAATACTTACAATTTCATTAGTCCTATTTGCTGAATTTATTAATACAGCAATAGAAACAACAGTTGATTTAATTACGGAAGAATATAATAAAAAAGCTAAAATTTCAAAAGATATTTCTGCAGGTGCTGTTCTTATAACTTCTATAAATAGTATTATTGTTGGAATAATAATTTTTGGAGAAAGGATTATTAACTTATTTTTACAATAGGAAGTATTTAAATGTTGTAAATTCAAAAAATAAAAGTCAATAAATTAAAAATATATATTATTAATTAAAGAAAGGATGGAGTATTTTATGGATAAAAAGGTTATTATTATTGTTGTTTTTTGTACTATTTTCGTAGGAATTGTTTGCTTTGGAATTATAAAATATGGGGATTATAGTTTTAAAAAGGATGTTAAAGAAGTAGTTTCTGTAATTAATTCAGGGGACGAAACAACTGCAAATATTGAAGAAGAAAAAAAAGAAGTTAAAATTTTTTCTGGAGATGATAGACCAATTGCGATTATGATTGATAATAATGTTAATGCACAACCTCAGTCATCAATTAATAAAGCATACATAGTATATGAAATTATTGTTGAAGGAAATGAAACTAGACTTATGCCAGTTTTTAAAGGTGTGGATGATGACACTATTTTAGGACCAGTTCGTAGCGTAAGACATTATTTTTTAGATTATATGAACGAAAATGATGCTATTTGTGGGCATCTAGGTCAAAGTCCACAAGCTGAAAGTGATATTAAAATATTTAAGATGGATGATATAAATGGTCAAATATATGATACTGGAAAAGCAAGAACTAGTACATCTTTATTTTGGAGAGAGACAAGTAGAAAAGCACCACATAACGCATATACTAGTATTGGAAGTCTAAAACAAATTGCAAAACAACAAGGATATAAATTGACTTCAGATAAGAAAAGTATTTTAAATTATTCTTCCAAAGAACTAGATTTAAGGGAACATGAAGATGCAATTGTTGCATCAGATGTTATAATTCCTTATGCTAATAATCATAAAGTTGAATATAAATATGATGAAGAAACAGGAAGATATACTAGATATTCAAAAGGAAAAATTCAAAAAGATTATGCTGATGGGGAAAATGTAACAACTAAAAATATAATAATAACGTTTGTTTATAATTATTCTTTAGATGATGGAGAAAATAAAGGAAGACAAACTTTAAACAATGTTGGAAAGGCTAACGGATACTATATTACAAATGGATATGCTAGAGAAATTGTTTGTGAAAAAGACTCAAGAACAGCTCAAACAAAATATACAGACTACGGAGGACACGAAATTGATATAAATGATGGAAATACATTTATTAATATTTGCCCAGTTAATGCAGAAGTTATATTGAAATAGTCTTATAATTTTGGGAATATTTTTCAACTTTTGAAAAAAAAGTTAAGTGCTGAAGAAAATGTCTAAGGTTTGACGATGTTTAAATAGGAAATAGGTATGGAAAAAATTTTTAAGTCTGGATTTGTATCTTTAGTTGGTAGAACTAATGTTGGAAAATCAACTTTGTTAAATAGTTTGGTACAAGAAGAAGTTGCAATTACTACTAAAAAGACGCAAACAACTAGAAAAGCAATAAAAGCAATAATAAATAGAAAAAATTCACAAATAATAATTACAGATACACCAGGAATTCATAAGCCAAAAACAAAACTGTCTGAAACAATGATTGAAACTGCTTTTGGAATTTTTAAAGAGGTTGATTTAATATTATTTGTAATTGAAGCTACATCATTAGATGTAGGTAGAGGTGATAGAAGAATATTAGAAAAAATAAAGGAAGCAAATAAGCCTTGTATTTTAGTAATTAATAAAATTGACTTAAGTACAAAAGAGCAAATTGCAAAACTAATTTCCTTTTATTCAAAAGAATATGACTTTAACGCTGTAGTTCCAGTTTCTAGTATAAAAAACAAAGGTATAGAAGTATTACTTTTAGAAATTGAAAAACTTTTGCCCAAAGGACCTAAATATTATGAAGATGATGAATATACTGACCAAACATCAAGAGAGTTAGTAGAAGAGAAAGTTAGAGAAAAGGCTCTAAAATTATTAAATGATGAAGTACCACATGGAATATATGTTGAAGTAGAAAATTTTAAAAATAGATTAACAAAAAATGGAGAAAGTATTATAGACATTGATGTTTTAATTTATTGTCTAAGAGAAAGTCATAAAGGAATTATTATTGGGAAAGATGGTAAAATGTTAAAAAAAATTTCTACTTTTGCTAGACAAGATTTAGAAACAATTTTAGGAACAAAAATCAATTTAAAAGTTTGGGTAAAAGTTAAAGAAGATTGGCAAGAAAAAGAAGATATTATAAATAAATTTAAATTAAAATAAAAAATAATGCTAATAAACAAAGTATAAATCTTTAAAAAATACAAAAGATATTTTTATAAGGAGATGATTTATATGATAAAACAATTAGCATGGAATACTTTTAAAGAAACAGGAGATATAAGAACATATTTGGAATTTAAAGAGGTAAAAGATATAGAAGAACACATAAAGAAAAATAATAATGATAAAAAATAAGTTGGAATGGAAATAAAAAATGAAGCAAATTAAGATGAGTGGAATAGTAATTTCAGAAAGTAATATGGGAGACTATGATAAAATGGTTACTCTTCTTACACCTAATTTTGGAAAAATATCTTGTAGTGCTAGAGGAGCAAGAAGAACAAAAAGCTTGCTTCTTGCTGGCACACAATTTTTATGTTTTGGAGAATATCAACTTTTTAAAGGAGGAGATACATACAAAATTAATTCATGTGAAACAATTGAAATGTTTTATAATTTAAGAACAGATTTAGACAAACTAACCTATAGTTCATATATTACGAAGATTATTCTAGATGTTACTACTGAAAATCAAAATTCTTATAATACGTTAAAACTTTTTTTAAATACATTATATACAGTTTCCGAGACAGATAAAGATTTAAATTTAATAGTTTCTGTATTTAAATTTAGACTTCTTAAAATATTAGGCTTTACTCCCAATATTAATGAATGTATTTTTTGTAAAACAAAAGATAATTTATCGTATTTTAGTATTATTAATAATGGCTTTATATGTGATTCTTGTATAAATAAAGATTTAGGCGCTATTAAAATTTCAGAAGCAACAAAAAATGCAATAAAATATATAATGTTAGCAGATTCAAAAAAAATTTTTTCTTTTTCAATTTCAGAAGAAGGTAAAAAAGAGTTAGAGATTATTTCTAGCTTATATCTAAATAATAAATTAGAAAAGGAATACAAATTAGAAAAGTTATAAATATAGCTATTTTCCAAAAATTACTTGTTTAAAAATTTTTATAAAGTGGAAACATATATATTGAAAATACAGTTATGTATTTTTAAAACACTTTATAAACTTTTTGGAGGTGAAAAAGACATGACAAGTTCAAATAGGAAAGTAGTTCCAGAAGCACAAGAATCATTAGATAAGTTCAAATATGAAATAGCTAATGAAATGGGTATTTCATTAAAAGATGGTTACAACGGAAATTTATCAAGTAGAGATGCTGGTAGAATTGGTGGTAACATGGTAAGAAAATTAATCGAACAAGCTGAAAAAAATATGACAAAATAGTTTAGATTATAATTATTAATGAATTAGGCAGAAGAATATTTTTTGCTTTTACTTATACAAGGAAAGGCAGGATATGTTCTCCTGCCTTGTTATTATGCTTCTGGTTCAATAATACCATAATTCTTTCCATCTTTTAATTTAAAAATAACATTAACTTTATTTGTTTCAATATTTATAAATACTAAAAAGTTAAACATCGATTTTTCTTGTAATTTTAATATTGCATCTTCTGGAGTTATAGGTTTAACACTATAATACATTGATTTAATAATTTCACCTTCTATATTAGCTTCTTCATCACCATTTATTGTAATTTGTTTGATAGATGCATCTTTTTGAAGCTTTTCTTTTTTTGTTTTTGTTTTTCTTATTTGTCCTTCAAGAATATCAATATCTTTATCAATAGAAGAATATAAATCTTTATCTTCTGTAACAGCTTTAAAGTTTTCACCTTTTGCAAATACAAACATTTCTGCAATTTGAACATTTTTTTCAACCCTAATTGTTACATTAACTTCAATTGTATCTGAGTTTATTGAAAAGTATTTTTCAATTTTTTTAACTTTTTTTTCTACATAATCTTTAATAGCTTCTGTAGCTTGTAGTTCTTTTCCAGTAATTGTAATTTTCATAAAACCACTCCTATCTATAAATTTATTTATTTTGTAATCACATTATATCCTTTTATATACAAAAATGCAAGTGAATTTTTATGAAGAATTTTAGAATTTTAAAACTAATGATACAAAATTTTACATTGAAAATATTGCATAAAAATGTCATAATGATATAATAAAATAAATTTATAACAAAGGAGAAATTTTTATGTATAAAATAATTGCAATAGATTTAGATGGAACTTTATTAAATTCATATGGAGAGATTACACCTAAAACAAAAAATGTTTTACAAGAAGCAATTTCTAGAGGAATAAATGTTGTTTTAGCTTCACGGTAGACCTGTAAGCGCTATTGAAAATATTGCAACAGAAATTGGAGCAAATAAATTTTTAATTTCAGGAAATGGTGCACTTCTTTACGATATTCAGGCGAAAAAAGTAATTTATAATAAATTCTTGTCAAAACAGCAGGTTTTACGAATAGTTGATATTTGCGAAGAAAACAGTATTTATTGTAATGTTTATACTGAAAATGAAGTAATAGCAAAATCTCTAAATTATAATGTACTTTTTTATTATAAAGAAAATTCAAAAAAGGCAGAAGGAAAAAGAACAAATATAAATATTGTAAACAATATGCGTACATATATAGAGAATCTTGCAGAAAATGAAAATTTTTTGAAAATGACAGTATGTGATCCTAATAAAATGATTTTTAATGGAATAATTAGAAGACTTCGTGAAATTGACTCGATAGATGTATTAGATGTTTCTCATATGTCTAGAAAAACCATAAAAGATGGTACAGAAGATGTTCAAATTGAATATTTTTATACGGAAATAACAAATAAAAATGTAAATAAATGGACAGCAATTGAGCAGTTATTGCAAATAGAAAATATTAGTCCAGACGAGGTTATGGCTATAGGTGATAATGTTAATGATAAAGAAATGATTGAAAATAGTGGACTTGGGGTAGCTATGGGGAATAGTAGCAACCAAATGAAAGAAATTGCTGATATAGTTGTTTCTGATAATAATTCGGACGGAATAGTACAAGCCATTGAAAAATATATATTAAATTAAAATTACAGAAACATTAAGTTTTTGTAACAAAGCAGTTTTTTGTTGTTTTTGGTAAAAAAATAGAGTAAAATAAAATTAAATGATGTAATTATAAACTTTGTGAAAAATAAGGGAGGAATTAATATATGGCTATGAACCCAATGCAAAGAAGAGCAAGAAATTCATTTTTAACTGGTATGCTAGTTACATTAGTAGTAATGGCAATAGTAGTAGTGCTTCTTCTTTCAAAAATTAATCAATTAAATGAGGATAAAGAAAAATTAATTGCTTTGCAAAAAAAATACTTTGTAGCAGCAGAAGATATTAGCTCAGGTGATGAAATAACCCAAGATAGTATTATTGAAAAAGTTGTTCAAACTGAAGTCATAAAGGAAGAAAATTTAACAACATCTGACTTTTATGAAGTAGATGAAAATGGAAATGAATTCTTATTAGAATATATTAGTAAAATAAATTTACCAGCAGGAACTATTATAACAAAAGATATGGTTACAGAAGTTGGGAATGAATTAACTTCAGATCAGAGAATACAAGAATATAATATGATTGTATTACCATCACAGCTTGTTAATGGAAATTATATAGATATAAGATTTTCTTTACCTAGTGGAGCTGATTTCATTGTTTTAGCAAAAAAGAAGGTTTTACAGTGTACAAAAGATACTATATGGCTTAAATTATCAGAAGAAGAAATATTAACATTAAATAATGTAATAGTTGAGGCATATCAAGCTGTAGGTTCAAAATTATATGCAAATGTTTATGTTGAAGCAGGATTACAAGAATCAGCTATCCCTACATATCCACCAAATCAAGCAGTTATGAATTTGATTGAAAGGGATCCTAATATTATAGGTGAAGCAAGAAATGCTTTATACTATAGATATAATTCTCAAGGTCAAGCTGATAGCAGAATTAACCAAATAGATAGTGCAGTAATAATTAATACTGGTGCTATACAAAGTGGTATTCAAGAAGAAATAAATAATTTAAAAAGTGCAAGAGAAGAGTTTGTTTCACAACTAGAAGGAACAAAGGAAGTAGGTATAACTGAGTAATAAATTAATACGGAGGATAAAAATGAAGAAATATGCCTTCATAGGTGGCTATGACAAAACGGAATTACTGCTATTTTTGGGTAAAATAGCAGCTTTAGCTGGGAAAAAAGTTTTGATTGTTGATGCAACTGTACCACAAAAAGCCAGATATATTGTTCCTGTTATGAATCCTACTCAAAACTATATTACAACCTTTGAAGATTTAGATATAGCAGTTGGTTTTTATAATTTCAATGAAATTTTAGAATATACATTAAATCAAACTTTGGATTATGATATGGTATTATTAGATATAGATTCACCAGAAGCATATATGGATTTTGGAATTGAATCAACTGATGAACACTGTTTTGTTACGGGATTTGATTTATATTCAATAAGAACAGGAATCGAAACTTTGCAGGCTATTCAAAATCAAACTAGAGTTACAAAAATATATTTTACTAGAGATATGTTGCCAGAAGAAGATGAATACATAATGGCGATTAGTTATGGATTAAATGTTATTTGGAATGATGAAATTATATTTTTCCCATTTGAAAGGGGAGATAGAAATGTTTTAAACATTAATCAAAGATTTTCTAAAATAAAAATAAAAGGATTAAGTAAAGATTATATTGATGCTTTAATGTTTATTGCAGAAGAAAATCTCGGATTAAAAGATGGGGAGGTTAGAGCATCTATTAAAATTATGGAAAAAGCATAAAACTTTAAAAATATAAATGGTTATAGCTGACAGAAAGGATTAATAAAAATGGCAATAATTAGTTTTTGGAGTGATGACAAAAAAGCATGTGGACAAACACTTGCAATGGCTGCAATTGCAACTCAAATGTCTGTTGAACATAATATGAAGTCTTTAATTATAGATGCGGTTTATAATGATGATACTTTAGAGCGTTGCTTTTGGAATCTTAAACAAAATAACAAGAATTTTGCAAATACACTAAATACAGGAAAAATAGATATTGTTTCTGGTGCAGAAGGATTGATAAGCGCGATAGCTAGTAATAAAGCAACCCCGGAGGTAATATCAAGCTATACAAAAATAGTTTTTAAAGGATTAGATGTATTACCTGGTCTTAAAACAAAAATACTTGAGGATCATGAAAAATCATTAATGCTATATAAAGATTTACTTATTGCAGCAAATAAATATTATGATTTGATATTTATTGATTTATCAAAATCATTAAATAGAGAAACAACTAAAGTTTTATTAGAAAACTCATCTGTGATTATGTATACTTTTTCGCCAAATCTTAAGAAGATAGATCATTTTATCCAGTTTAAAGCAACTTCACCATTGTATAAAAAAGGAAATATACTTCCTCTTTATACAATGTCAGATGAAGGTTCAAAATACAATTTAAAAAATACTACTAAATATATTGGTGAAAGAAAACTAATTTGTACAGTACCATATAATACTTTATTATTAGAAAGCGCTTGCGAAGCTGGAGTTGCAAAATTTTTTTTGCAATTAAGACTTTCAGGTTCAATACAAGATAATAATATTAATTTTTTAAATGCAGTTTCAGATTGTGGAAAATCAATAATTTATAAATTACAAGAATTACAATATAAAGTGTAAGAGTTTAAAGGAAGGAGCCCTTTAATGAATATTCCAAATTTAATGTTAACATTTGTAGTGTTTGTTTCAGTAGTAACATTAATTGTTCATTTTATTAAAAAGAACAAAAACGAAGTAGTTGAAGATCATATTGAAGTTGATGATAAAACATACTCATTAGAGAAGATTATCAAATTTATTAAGAAAAGATTAGATGAAATTACTAAAATTAATCTTTATGATATAGGTCTTTCAGAAGAAGAATTAAAAAGAAGAAAAAGCAAAAAATATGAATTGAAAAAGGCTTTAAAAGGCTGTACATATGGAGATGTAAATGATAAAAAGTATGTAAAAGAGCTAATTTATGATTTACTTTCAAAAGAATATGGTGTTGATGAAACTAATATTTCTAGAATTATTCCTTTTGATACACCATCACTTTTATCTTCACAGGATAAATTTGAAATATTAATACATGAATATAAAAAATATTTTTCTTATGAAGCTTTAACAGAAATTATAAAAAAATATGATTTAGCTACTCTTAAGTATGTAGAAGGAGAAAGCAAACCATGTTATGTTATTACGAATGAAGAAATAGATAAAATATATGAAAATGAAAATTTAGAACTTTCATTTGCAGATAAGCTAGAGGTTGTTGTACAAAGAATTTATCAACAATACAAAGGGTTTTCTAGTATAGATGAAGTTAGAGATATGAATATTGATGGTGTATCTGGTGGTGTATCTGGACTTCCAGAAAGCTTTTTAAGCCAGGTTGCACAAACAGATGGGGATTATTTAAAGCAAGCTATGGAATCTAAAATTCCTAGAGCTTGTGATAGCATATGGATATTCTTTCAAGGAAAATCAATTCGTTTAGCTTTTCTTTCTTTTGGAACGGAAGCAGAACTTAAAAGGGTGTGTCAAAACATTTATAAATATAATAATCCAGGACAGTTATCTGATACAAATGGATTTAAAATTAATGAAATGAAAGATGGATCTCGTGTAGTTGTTGTAAGACCAAGTATGTCTGAAACATGGGCTTTCTTTGTAAGAAAGTTTGACGTAAAAAGAGCTACGCTTGAGCAAATAGTTAAATTTGATGGAAAAGAAGAAACAATTGAATTATTAAAATTTCTTGTAAAAGGTGCTAGAATTATAGCTCTTACAGGAGAGCAAGGTTGTGGTAAAACAACAATGCTTATGGCTATGATTGAAAATATATATGAAACAATGAACCTACGTATTACAGAGACTGCGTTTGAGCTTCATTTAAGAAAAATTTATCCAACCAGAAATATATTATCAATGCGTGAAACTGAAACAATTTCTGGTCAGGACTGTTTGGATGTTCAAAAGAAAACTGATGGTTCTGTTAATATAATTGGTGAGGTTGCAACTGACCCAGTTGCTTCTTGGATGATTCAATCTGCTCAGGTTGCCTCAAAATTTACATTATTTACTCACCATGCTAAAACCTTTCCAAATTTAGTTTCTGCCTTAAGAAACTCAATGTTAAGAGCTGGTACGTTTAAAGACGAAAAAACTGCTGAAGAGCAAGTTGTTCAAGTATTAAACTTTGATATACATTTATTAAAGGATTTTAGAGGACGTCGTTACATTGAGAGAATTACAGAGTGTATCCCTGTTGAAGAAAAAAATGAATATACATTTGATCATAGAAAAGAAAAAACACTTGAAGGAAAGCTTACAAAATTTATGGATAATGCTACAATTTTCTTTTCAAAAACTACAAATAGAGAATTATATAAATATCGTAATATATTAGAATTTACTGATGATAGCTATGTTTTAGTAAACCCAATTTCAGAAAATAATATTAGAGAAATGAGAAATAACATGGAAGAATCAGATATAGTTGCATTTGATGCTTTCTTAGAAAGAAATTGGGGAATAAAACCACCTAAAATGCAGTCAGATGTTGATAATGAAAATTTAGAATTACCAAAAGAAAAAATAAAAAAAGCTAAGTCTTCAGATACTTCAGAAAATAATGCTAAAAGAAAAACAAGATCATCTTTGTTAGGTTCTTTTGATGAAGAAAATGAAGAAGTATAATATTATAGGAAGGAGATAAAATAGGAAACTTATGTCTGAGCAAATACTATTATATTTCATGTTAGGGACTGCTGGATTGTTTGTTGCTATTATAGTTGCGTTCTTTTACATTCGTAAAAAAATGATGACAAAAGATACTATGTATGTTGCATCATTAGTTGAAGGAACAAAAGAATCCAAATTTAGTATGGAAGTTTTTTATCAGAAGTTTTATGTTTTCTGTTCAAAAATTCCTGCTATTAGAAGATATACATTAAAAATTAGAAGAAGAGTTGAGATTGTTAATTTAGAAGACGAATATCTTACTAGAAAACAAGTTGCTCAGGTTATGTTTAAAGCACTCTTACTTATTTTTCCACTTACTATTGTAATAATATTTTTGACAAGAAGTGATTATATGTTAATGAGTATACTTTTATTATTTGAGCTATTTTTTATAGAAACAATTATTTCGGGTATGGTTGACAAAGTTGATAATCAAATATTAAGAGAACAAATCGATTTTTTTGCAGAAATAAGACATGCTTACCATGAATATAACATGGTAGAAGAAGCAATATATGAAGTTGCACAAAATGATGAGGTAGAAGTTTCTCGTCAAGCAGAAAAAATACATGAAGTATTAATTTCTGATGATCCTGAAACAGAACTTGAAAAATATTATGATATTGCGCCAAACAGCTTCTTAAAGGAATTTGCTGGAGTATCTTATTTAACTAAAGAGTTTGGAGATAGAAAAGATAAGGATGGAGCATCATTATATTTAAAAAACTTAAATAATATTACTCAAGAAATGCAAATTGAAATTTTAAAAAGAGACAAGTTAGATTATGTTTTTCAATCACTTTCATTTATTTCAGTTTTGCCAATATTGTTTATAAATGCTATAAAAGGATGGGCAATTAGTCAGTTTTCGTTTACATCACAGTTTTATAATGGAACTTTAGGTTTTTATATGCAAATTGGATTAATACTTTGTACTTTTGTATGTTATTTACTTGTTAGAAAATTAAAGGATAATGGTAGTATTAATGTTTCTGCAAATACGGAAAATCCATGGCAATCAAAAGTATATAAAAACAAATTTTGTAAAAAAATTACTGATTATTTTATTCCAAAGCAGGGAACTAAAGAGTATAGAAGTGTAACTGAATTATTAAAACAAACTGCTTCTCCTTTAAAAATTGAGTGGTTTTATGTTAATAGATTAACTATTGCAATAATTGCGTTTTTTGTTTCTTTATTTATCTTTTTTCAAGGACATAGAATGGCAATAAATTATACATATACTGAGCCAACAGCTGATTACAATTTACTTCGGCCAAATGTCTGAGTCACAGGAAAAGAAGGCTAGAGAGCTTACAGAATCTGATAATGTATATTTAAAAAAATATAAAAATGATTTAGATATGACAAAAGATGAGTTATTAGAAGAATTACAAAAAACAGATGAATATGGTTCTGCTTCTTTAGATGAGCAAAACAAAGCTACAGATAGAATATATGATAAACTTCAAATTATTCAATCAAGTTATTTAAAATGGTTTGAGTTTTTAATGGCTTTTGTTTGTATGATACTTGGATATTATTCAAATGTGTGGTTGCTAATGTTCTTAAAAAAGATGAGACAAATGGAAATGGAAAATGAAGTAATGCAATTCCAAACAATTATATTAATGCTAATGAAAATTGAACGTGTAAATGTTGAAATGATTTTAGAGTGGCTTGAAAGATACTCAAATATATTTAGAGAGCCTATATCTAAATGCGTTAATAACTTTGAAAGTGGTGCATGGGAGGCATTAGAGGAACTAAAGGAAGATATTGCTTTTGAACAATTAATTAGAATTGTAGAAAGTCTACAAGCTGCTGTTGAAAAGATTCCAATTAGAGAAGCTTTTGATGAGTTAGATACAGAAAGAGCATATCATCAAGAAAAAAGAAAAGAATCTAATGAAAGACTAATTTCTAGAAAATCTATGATTGGAAAAGTTGTTGGTTTTGCTCCTATGGTAATTCTGTTTGTTGGATACTTAATTGTTCCACTATGTGTAATTGGTATGTTAAGTATGACAGACGCATTTTCACAAATGAGTTCAATGTCTATATAAGGAGCAAAAAAAAATGGAACATGCAAATAAAGCTATAATAATGGCGTTTGGTATGCTAGTAGCTGTAATGATTTTAGGTACAATTGCATTTGTATTTACAAGATTAAAAGTTTTACCTATGCAAGATGATGATGCAGATACGATAGAACAGAGAAGATTATTTAATCAGGAATACGAAGTTTATGATAAAAAGATAATGTATGGTGTTGATGTTATATCTGTATTGAATAAGGCACAGAGTAATAACGAAAAATACGTACAAGGTAATTTTTTAAGTGGAAATTTGTATAATACAGATTATATTATTAATATTGTAGTTAATTTTATCAAACCTATAGATGAGACTATAGAAGTTACTTATTTAGTTAATACTATGACAGGTGTTCGAGAGTATACTTATGCATCAGGAGGACCAAATCGGTATTATGGCATCTAGTGTTTTTAAAAAACCAAATAATGAATACCAACAGTTAGTTTATACTAATGGAACTTATTGGAATAGTTTAAATTTAGAAACAAAAACAATAAATACTGGGGTTGCTAGCGGTGCTACAAAAACTTCACCAAAGACCTATCAGCTTTTAGGGGGAGGTATTTCTCCTAATTCATACCCAGATGAATTTGGATATGGAGAAACAAATTATACAAATAGCATGATTGAAGATGATTCTACTTTAAAACAATTACTTACTCAATCTACAACAATGTCTCAATCAGTAAGAAATAATGGAACAAATAAATATAATGAAGGCGAAGGGTGGAATAGAGCAACTTGGTATCCAGCAGTATATAGCTTAAAAACTAAAAAGTTTAAATGTTTAGGAGAAAGACTTACATATAATTCAAGAACTGGAAGAATATGTTACATGGAATTTACTGAAATTTAAAACAATTTAGGAGAAATTTAAATGGATAATAGCATTAAAGCTTTATATATTGCAGCTGGTATGTTACTTGGTGTAATGATATTAGGAGTTTGGGTTTATTTATTTAGGCAAGGTGCATCTCTTGGACAAAATTATGAGGCAGATAGAAATACAGAGAGAATTCAAGCTTTTAATAGCCAGTTTGAAAAATATACTGTTATTACAAGTCAAAGAAATGCAGATTATGGTTATTCTTTTGAGGAAAAGGGTAATATACCATCAGATGTAATTACTTGTGCAAATTTAGCTTATAACATTAATAGAAAAAATGATTTTGATGAAAATAATTGTGTTGAAATTTGTGTCAATGTGAGTCCAAGTAAAATCTATTATATTCACTCAGCACAAGCACAGCCACAAAACTATTTTTTGATTAATATTCAAAAAGCTAATGCTAGAAATGCATTATCATATAATGTTGCAAACAGCAGTACTTGTATGGGATTTTACGAGTTTATGAAGGAGTATAATAATGTAAAAATAGTAAATATTAGTTCTACACAATATAGTTCATCTGCTGAAATAATTTATGAATATTATTTTGATGTATTACCAGATGGAATACATTACAATCAAGATACTGGAAAAGTAGATGAGTTAATTTTTACAGCTGTTAAGACTAATAGATTTGATGATAATGGAAATGGAGCTTGGTCTGAAAATCTATAAAAAAATATATAAAAAAGTTGAAAAAAATCAAAAAATAAGATATAATTAAAAAGGTGAGTAATGAAAAAAAATCTTTTAACAATTTTTATTATTTTTTTTATTATTATGGCTGTTCTTTTAGCTAATTATATGTCCTTAAAAAGGAAAAATCAAGAAATAAAAAAATTTAATTATGGATTTGAATTTTATAATAAAGATAATTTAAATGGATTAGAAATTACAACTATAATTAATAAAGCTATAGATAATAATGAAAAGTATGGTGTTCAAAAAGATAAAAATGGCTACTATCTTGAAGATGAAAATAGTATAAAAATTGAAATAAAAATGATTATTAATGATAAAGTATATCAGATGGAAAGAATTAATGATATTGGATTAGAAAGCTTTACAGAATTCTTTGGAGAGGTAAATTTTAAATGTACAGGAATTGAATATCATAAAGAAAATAACAAAGTTTCTAAAATGATATTTGAGTCTACAGAGTACTAAAAATATAATATATGTTTTTAAAGTTGATATATTGAAACAGATATATCGATACTAAATATAAAAATATAAAAACCAAGGAGGAAAAATTTTATGGAGAATGCGTCAAAAGCCCTTATTATTGCGGGTGCGATTTTACTATCTATATTAATTATTGCTATAGGTATGTATATTTATAATAGTTCTCAAAATTCTATAGCAGAGGCTGGAAGCCAAATTGATGCTCAAGAAAGACAAAACTTTAACCAACAATGGGAAATGTATGAAGGAAGACAATCTGGTTCTAATGTTAGAGCTTTAATTTCAAAACTTGCTTCAAATGCTAAAGCAAACGAAACAGAGGATTCTAGATTACCAGATTTAGTATACAATGCAGATGGTCATAATAATCAAACGGTAACATCAAGTACTACGAATGCTAACATAAATGGATTTAATACAGCTAGAACTGCTATTCAAGCTAGACATCAATATACAGTAACTTTAGAATTAGATACTAATACTGCATTAGTAAATAGAATAATAATTTCATACTAAAATCTATTTTATTATAAGGACTTAATATGGGAAATTCATTTAAATTTATTTATATATTAATAATAATTTTAGTAATAATGATAGTTGTTTCTTTGGGACTGTTTATTATGATACAGTCCCAAGGGTTTATTAATTCTTTAGAAATAGGGTCAAATGAAGTTAGTGAGTTTAATAGTAAGTGGACTAATTATTATGGGATTCAAAAAGGCTCAACTTTAAAAGGTTTATTAAAAAAATTATCTCAAAATGCTGAAGAAAATATAAATAATCCTATTAAACTTATAGATGTTGCTTATAATATATCAGAGGGTTCAAAATTTATTATTATTAATTCTACTGTTAAAAATCCGAATATTGCTAGTTTTAATGAAGCAGTAAACAAGCTTTCTGTTTCTCATGCATATATAGTAGAATTTATATATAATGAAAATACAGGAATTATATCAGGAATTATAATAAAAAATAGTAGAAATGATAAACCCGTAAATTTTATACCTGATGAAACATAAAATATAAAAAAGGGGGAGATGAAAAAAGATGGATAATGCAATTGATGCAATAAAAATGGGCTTTGGTATGATGGTTTTTGTTATTGCACTTTCTGCTACAATGTATCTTTTTAATACCGCTTTTTCAACTGCAAAAGTTTTACTTTATTCAGCAGATAAAACAAATTATTATGATAATATTGAAGTAATAAATTTAAATACTACAACTAGAATAGTAAATACAGAAACTATAATACCAACTTTATATAGGTATTATAAAGAAAATTTTGCTGTCCAAATTTTTAATAATTCTGGACAATTGACTCAGATTTTTGATATAAATATTGAAGGAAAAGTAAGACGTGCTGCCGGAACTGTAGATTATAATAGAACTGGTGATCAAAGGGCTTTATTATCTTTATATGGTGTTTCTTCTCTTAGTGAAGACAATCCATATTTATTTGAAGCACCTTGGATAGGGAATACAAGTAAGGATATTAAAACTCGAATTGATTTATACGTTAATGGTGAGTGTGGTTATATAAATGGAACAAAATTGGATTATAGATTAAACAATCTTAAAGTTTATGAAAACAGTGAATTTTTAGAGCAATTTACAGAATATGCTTATAAAGGAGATACAATTTCTTCTGAAGATGGTACAGAAACAATTACTGGAAATGTAAAGACTGAAACAAAAATAGTAATAACATATCGTGAAATATAAAAATAATATAATATAACTAGTTAATGGGTTATAAAGGAGGAAAGTATGAGTGATACTTTAATTACAATAATAGCAATATTACTTGCAGCAATTTTAATGTTTGTTTTTCCATTAATGTCTGTTGCAGAAAGAGGTGATGATATGTCATCACTTACTGTACAAACTGCAACAACAGAATTTGTTGATAATTCTAGGGCAATTGGAAAAATAACAATAGCAAATTATCAAAAATTTGTTAGTACTATAGAAGCTACTGGAAATACATATGATATTGAAATTGAAGTAAAAAAATTAGATGAAAATGTTGGAAAAAAATCAGCATGGACAAGTGGAACAGTAGTTGGAGAAAATATTTATTATTCTGTTTATACATCTCAAATAACAGATATAATTTATAATCGGAACAGGAACATATAATATGTCAGAGGGAGACATTCTTTCAGTAAGTGTTAAAAATACTAATAAAACTATGGCTCAAACAATTAGAAATGTATTTTATTCAATTTCTGGAAGTGATACTTATCAAATAGCTGCTCAACATTCTGGAATAGTTACTGCAACTGGTTCTAATTAATAATAAAAAATGTAAATTTGGGTTTGTTTTTCTTTAAAGGAAGGCGTACCCTTTTTTAAAAATAAATAAACAAGGAAAAATATATGAAAATACAAAGTTTAGCTGTAATTTTTGCGATTATAATTTTGCCAATCATAATTATTCTTTCTTATTATATACATAGAGAGGTAGATACAATTGCACTTCAAAGTTCATATGATACTAAATTAATAGATGCTACTCATGATGCAATGGCTGCTTTTGAGATTAATACTGCAAATGAAGATTTATCTTCTGTTGCAGATGCATTAAGGAGTATTATTGAAGCTTCTACTAATGTATTTTTTAATTCGTTAGCAACAAATCTTGGGATGTCTAATGCAAATAAAGATTATATCCAGTCATACATTCCAGCAATATTATATACTATGTATGATGGATATTATATTTATTCACCAACTAGAGTACCTGAGGTTTTAATTGGGAGCGATAATAATGGTGAAGAAAAATTAGTTTATATTGGAGATAGGGGAGTTACATATTCTGGAAATAATTCTTTTGGAATTGGAACATATAATTTTGATGAAGATTTATATAAAGAGGATAGCAGTGAAGAACAAAGTGCTAAATCTGCAAGACAAAATGCTTTAGCTAATAGTATTAATAATAAATTTGAATATGGACAAATTCTTTATAGAAATATTGATAATACTTATAGCCCTGCGTTTCATAATAATACTTTTTATAAACAAGATTATATATTAAAAACTTATATGCCTTATTCTGCTAGATATAAGGGAACTAAAGGAAGTACTAAATTTGATTTTATAATTAACTATACTTTAGATAACTATATAAGCGTAATGGGATATATAGGAAATGTTTATTATTCTAAAACAGGATATCTAATTGGTAAAGATATTGTAAAAGATATAAAGATAAATGGAAATGATGGATTACTTGATTATAACGAAATAGTTGCAGAAGATATTTGTTTGTCAGGAAATAATACATTATATTTAAAAATAAATCCATTTTTGGAAGATGGAGTAAATCGTACAGGAGATATAGAATATATATATATTCCTTATGTAGATGGAGATACTGGAGAAAACCTTAGTCTAATTTCTCAAAAAGAAAAATTAAAAAAATATTATGAAATGATAGAAAACTATTATAATGAATATAGAACATCAACTGATGAAATTAGAAAACAAGAGTTAAAAGAACTGATTAAAAATACTAATTTAAATGTTCAAACTCTTGAGGAAAGTATAGAGACTTTAGCTGCAATTACATATTATGTAAAGGCACAAATTTTTTCAAATTGGGTCTATGATAATTTAGGAAATTCAAGTGGCGGACTAGCAATTGTAGATGGAGATATACATGATGATTTGGCTGAAAATAATGAAGTTTATATTTCAAACTTTTCAGATGATCCATTAGCTCCAGCTTTTTATCATGATTTTTCAGGATTTTCAAATATTATTTTTGATGTAAATCAAAATCCGGAAAACTTAAGTTCAAATTTTGTATCTCATAAATTTGATGTTATTAAAAACTCTATTCAATATAATTTAAATTTATCTATATCTGTTTATGATGTAATGGCTAGTGAAATGGATATTAGAATGCCTGTTATGTCAGATGCAGAGTGGGAAAAAATATTGAAAAATGTTTCTATTGTATCATTTATGCAAGGTTTTAATTGTGGATTAAAGTATTATAATAATTATGCAATAGTTTCTAGTACTAATAATGAATTAACTGTTATTCCTAGTGAAATTTATTATGTTAAAAGTTCGGAATTTAATACAGGTGATTTTTCTGATAGTTTACCTTTTTATCATAGAATTGATTGTGAAGAATTAGATGATAGTACAGATAAGTATATTTCATTTTCTTCTAAAGAAGTTAAATATGATAAAATTTATGATAAAAATATTGGTAGATACAAATATGATCATAAAAATTTTGCATGTTATAATTGTATTGTTGGTGGTAATTATTTGAAGAAGGTAGTAAATGAAGATGGAAATATTGATGATGGGTATAGTGATGATATTGTATTATCAGCATTTTCTGGATATAGTAACGGAAATAATAGATTAAAAATTTATTATAGAGCTCTTGCAAAAGCTAGACAAATGATTTACAAAACTAATGCATTAACAGATTCAAATGGATTTGAAACAATATATACGTCACCTGGAGAAAATGCCAATATTGTTACAATAGATGATTTTGTAAATTTATCCTCAATTAGTTTTAGTTCTAGATCAATTTCGGATATTAGAGATTTAGAAATTAGCGTAAAAGATGTTAGTTCAATTGATCCAGATTCTTTAGCTACAAAAGTTAATGTTTTAATTAATGGTAATATAGTTAATGACGTATTAATAAATTTTCAAGATACACCTCAAACACTTACAATTCCTGTACATCTTAATAATGCTGATAAACTAAATACTATTTCTTTAGAAAAACAATTTCCAAGCCAAGAGGTTGTTTTAGAACTTGTAAATGTTAGATTAGTATATGAGTAAATATTAAAAAAATGGTTAATATAATCTTATGAGAAAAAAAATAGATTATTTAACCATTTTATTATTATTTATATTTTATATTTATGGAGTAAATATTAGTTTACTTCCAAATGAAATTACTGTCTTAAAGCGGTGAAGAATTAAATCTAAAAACTGCTTTTGGATTAAATACATCAGAAATAACTTCAGTAGCTAATGAAAATATTAATAAAACAAAGATTGAAGTTAAATTATTTGGGTTAGTTAATGTAAAAGATATTGATGTTATTAGTATTGAAAACTATAGTGTAGTTCCAGTTCGGCAAAATAATAGGACTAAAGTTATTTACAAATGGAGTATTAATTGTTGGAATGACAGAGCTTGAAGATATTAATAATATAAAACTAAGACCTTATGAGGAAGAAGATATAAAAGAAGGGGATACTATAATAGAGGTTAATAATGTAGAAATTAGCTCAATTGAGGATTTACAAAAAGCTGTTAATTCTTCTTTAGGGGAAGAATTAGAATTAACTTTATTAAGAGATGGAGAATTTTTAACTTCTAGATTAACACCTGCAGAAGTAGAAAAAAATAAATTTAAACTAGGCCTTTGGGTTAAAGATGCAGCTACCGGTGTTGGAACAATGACATTTTATGAGCCAAAGACTAAAACTTTTGCTGCATTGGGACATGGAATAGTAGATTCAGATACTGATAAATTAATAGATATTGACTCAGGCGAAATTGTAACTTCAAAGATTATTTCTATTCAAAAATCTGAAGTAGGTGAAGCAGGAGAAATAAGAGGAAGTATTGCTGGTCAGGGAACAATAGGAGAGGTAATAAGAAATACCGAATTTGGTATTTTTGGGCGCTTAAATAATTTATCTAAATTAAATATTGACAGTAGTAAGACTCTTCCAGTAGCATCAAGAAATGAAATTGAAGTTGGAGAAGCTAAGTTAAGATGCACTTTAGATGATGGAATTACAAAAGATTATAATATTGAGATTGAAAAAATATTCATTAATAATAACCAAAATAATAAGAGTATGCAAATAAAAATTATAGATCAAGAGTTAACAGAAAAAACAGGTGGAATAATTAGAGGGTTATCAGGTGCACCAATTATTCAAAATGGAAAATTTATTGGAGCAGTAACAAATGTTTTAGTAAATGATCCAGAAAGAGGATATGCTGTTTTTGCAGATATTATGATAAAAGAATTATTAAAAATTGAAGAGTAAAAATTTATCTTATTTAAATAAATAAATCTTGAAATAAAATTAATTATATAATATATTATATACTGTATAAAATATATTGTAGTTTATAAAAACTATATATAATAATACGTTAAAACTACTATTTACTGAAGTAAGAGAGAATTTAAAATGATAATAAATTTAAATAGTAAAATTAAACAAAAATGGAAAGTATTTATATTTTTTATAGATTTTATTATTATATCAGTTATATTGTTATATATAATATTAAATGTTAAAAATTTACTAAAATTTGATTTGTCCTTGGAAAAAGAAAAAAAATTTTATTATAATGTGATTAATAAAAAATATGGAGAAAATTGTAAAAAACCATATATTTTAGATGGATTTAAATATATAGAAGGAACATGGGATTTAGGATTTGTTGTAGAAGATGAGAAACAAAATCAATTTGTTTGGGTTCCTACATCTAATGAAATAGAAAATGCTCAAAATTTAGTAAAAATAAATTTTTTTAATATACCGACAATTCCTAAGGATGATTGTTTAGATGATAATTATGAAACTTTTATAAAAAGTGCATTAGAAAATGGTGGATTTTACATTTCTAGATTTGAAACAGGAATAGAAGATGGAGAAGTAGTTTCAAAAAAAAATTCAAAGTTATTATATGGTTTATCTAAACAGGAATTATTAGAAAAAATAAAAAAGTTAAATTATAAAGATGAATTTGAATGTGAACTTATAAATGGTTTTGCTTATGATACAACATTAGAGTGGATAAAAAAAAGTAACAATATTGAAACATTTAAATATGGTAATGATGAAGTTTTAACAGGAAGAAATCAAGTAAATAATATATATGATTTGTTTGACGATATTTTTGAATATACATTAGAAACAAGTTTTGATACAAATATAATTAGAGGAGTTTTAGAAAAAGATTTTTTATATGATGAAAGCAGATATTCTATATTAAAAGATGAAAATAATTTTGATTTTCATAAAATTGGTGCAAGATTAATTATATACAAATAATGATTTAACAAATAACGAGGTAATATTTTGAAAAAGAAAATAGTAACAGGATTAGAAATAATATTATTATTCATTTTATTTTTTTATATATTTATAAATTATAAAACAATAAGTGATTCGATTGTATGGAATTTTTTATCGTTAAAAAAAGAAGGAATAAAAGAAAATATTTTTTTCCCTTTTGTAGAGAAAGAATTTCAAAATGATACTTTTTTTACAATTGCAATAGGTCGAAATATTTTTAAATATGGATTTACTAATTTAGATAGATTAACCTTTCATAAGAATTTATATTTTCCCCATTCTGGAATTTTTGATATTCTTATAAATAGTATTTACGAATTATTTGATTTTAATCGGTCTATATTATTATGTTGTCGTAATATCATTAATAATTTTTTCAAGCCTAGCTTATATTTATTATAAAAATACTAAAGATTTAAAATTTTCTATTTTTTTTGCAATAGGAATATTTTATCTATCTAAAGATACTTTTGTTGCAAGAGCATTTGAACTTTCTTTTTTATTTTTTATACTAGAATTTTATATTATAGAAAAATTGGTAATGACAGGTAAAAAGAAATATGGATTTTTTTTGATTATTATTGGAATTTTATTAGCAAACTTACATTCATCAGTATATCCTGTTTTTTTTGTTATGTTTCTACCATATTTAGTTTCTTTTTTTATTGTAAAATTAAATATAAAGTTACCAAAGTTAGAAATTATAAATATTTCTAATACAAAAGTTTTTTTTGTTTTTTTTATTTTTACCTTATTTACAGGTTTTTGCAGTACTGCTGGAACAGCTCCTTATACGGATATGATAAAAGTTATGAGTGGAGTTTCAAAAGAAGTTATAACAGAGCTAAATCATTCTAATATGACGAATAATCCTTCAATTTTTATAGCCTTTTTAGTTATAGTTATTTCTTGCATATTAACAAATAAAAAAATAAAAATTACAGATATTTTTTACATAATAGGTTTTGGCGCAATGGCACTATATACTATTCGTTGCACAGGATTTTTTTGGTTGGTTTCTGGGATATCAATAAATAGAATTTTGCATGGATATATAGAAGGTTCAAAGATTTTTAATAATAAATATATAAAAAGTCTAATTTTTAATTTTTTAATAATTATTTTTATTTTATTAATTATTGAAAGTTCAATTAATAATATAGAAAAACGTTTTATAAATGAAGAAAAATATCCAGTTGGTGCTTCAGATTATATTGTTGAAAATTTAAATTTAGATAAAATTAAAATATACAATCATTTTAATTTTGGAAGTTATATGGAATATAGAGGAATAAAGCCCTTTATAGATTCTAGGTCAGGAGTTTTTACTACAGAATTTAATAGTGGTTGTACAATATTAGAAGATTATATAGAAGTTGATAATGATGATTCAAAATATAAAAAGCTTTTTGATAAATATAAAATAACGCACTGTTTACTTTTTGCTAATGAAGAAAAAGTAAAACTATTAGAAAATGATTCTAATTGGAAATTAATTTATCAAGATGATAGTTTTGTTTTATTTGAGAAATCTTTAGATAATTAATAATAGGAAGTTAAAA
>JAFXMI010000035.1 GCA_017530505.1 Clostridia bacterium
AGCGTATCGCCCTGATACTCACGTTTTTCTTCCGCGAAATTGAAAGTCGGCAACGCTATCTCCTTGCCGGCAATAAGCGCCTTGAGGTCCTCTTCGAGTTGCTTGAGATCAATGGCATAAACGGATTGATATTTCGGAAATAAAAGATAATTTATTATTATATAAAGATATTAATAAAGAAGATAAAATTAAAATCATAGAACATATAGAAGTAAGTGATTTGACAAATAAAACTCTGATCAATCTAATATTACAAGAAATTATATCTATAACAGATATATCTATAAATAAGAGAATTCTAGAAGATGAAAGTATTCAAATCAATGATAGATTGGAGTTGTTGAAACAACTATTAAATAATATTGAAGAAAGAGAACAGGTAACACAATACATACATTTAATAAAAAATGGATATGAAGATATTAATACAAGTAAAAATGCTTGTAATATATCAAATAATAAGAAAAATTGGGAAATGTGTAAAGTACTAAAAGAAAAAAATTATATATCATCATTTAAAGCACGGAAAAAAGAACAATATTATTTTATATAATAAAGTTAATAGAGAATAGCACATAATATAAGTTTACTAGTGAATTAAAGGTAATATGATTCTTAATTGAGAACTTGAGTCATAAAAATGCTCTCTCCAATTCATTAATAAAATTTCAGAAAGGGCGCTGACAAATTAAATAGATCACGTTATACTACTAGTAAATTTATATTTGAAGGTAGTGGAAATGGAGAATGAACAAAGTATTTTAAATCAATTATTTGTTAGTAAAGAAGAAAATATTTGTGCTTTAAATGAGTATGATAAGAAAAGGATTAAAGAACTGACAAAAGATAATGATACTTATCAAATGCTTTTAGATAAGCTAGAAGATTTATCTAATGATGATATATTAAAATCTAAAGTAAAAGACAGTTTAGAAAGTTATATTGATAAAGTAAATGTAATAGGCTCTTATGAAAATGAAAAGTTCTATAAGATTGGATTTGCAGATGCAATGAATTTAGTGTTTGAATGTATTAAACGAGAAATGTAATATAAAGTATTTTTTATTGTATAAGCATATGGAAGTGACCATATGTTTATTTTTTTTATTAAAATTTTAAATCTTTTTCATTTTACCCGTCATATTTTTGAATTTAAAGTGCTGTTAAGGTTAGAAAGAAAAATTTTTTTCATTTTGCCCATAACGTTTTTGATTTTGAATCGCTGTTAATAGTAGAAGGGAAAAAAATTTAAATTTGCCCGTAAGATTTTTAGATTTGAATCGCTGTTTATATTAGAAAGAATAATTTTTTAAAATTTGCCCATAACTTTTTTCAATTTTAACTGCTGTTAATATTAAAAGAAAAAATTTTAATGTTGCCCAAAAAATTTTTAATTTTCAATTGCTGTTAATAGTAGAGAGATAAAAATTTTGAAAATCGGGACAATTTTAAAATTTCTTACCTATATGTATAGGCAAAATTGCACATTGACAAATACACTTGGTTTTAAGTGTCATAGTAAGCCATTTTCTTTAATATTCTGTATTAAGTAGAAAGGATCTGAATAAGTATGAATGAGGATAAAAGTAATATCAAAGATAGCAAATTAGAGTTTAATACATATTGTATTTTTACAGAAGATAAACAAGATATTGGAAATACGATTGGATTAGTTTTTAAGGATTATTTAGAAAATATAAAAGTAAAGAATAAGTAATTATTCCAAAATGTTTGCAAAATTTTAAAGAGCACGTTACAATTTAAGTGTAGATGATTACGGATAGGAGGTTAAATGCTAGATTTAAGAAGTCAAAATTTTAAAGTACGGAATGTATATCAGACTATCTAGAGAAGATGGCGACAAGCAAGAAAGCGAAAGTATCGGTAATCAGAGAAAAATTTTGCAAAGATATGTAAAGGAGAATAATCTATGTTTAGTTAAAGAATATGTTGATGATGGTATAAGTGGTACAACTTTTGATAGACCTTCATTTAATGAATTATTGCAAGATATAGAAAACAAAACCATTGATATGGTAATTACAAAAGATTTATCAAGACTAGGTAGAGATTATATTAAAACAGGTTTTTATTTAGAGGACTATTTTCCGAAAAATAATATTAGGTATGTTGCGATAACAGATGGAATAGATACATATATTGATAGCACAAATAACGATATAACGCCTTTTAAAGCAATAATGAATGATATGTATGCTAAAGATATTTCAAAGAAGATTAGAAGCGTTTTAAAGGAAAAACAGAAGCAAGGAGAATATATGTGTAGTATTCCTGCTTATGGTTATAAAAGACATTCTACAATTAAAAATAAACTAGTTATTGATGAGCAGGTAATGGATATTGTTGAAAAAATTTTTGATATGTATGCAGATGGACATGGCAGTAGCGAAATAGTAAACTTTTTGAACAAAAACAAATATCTATCTCCAACAGGTTATAGAAAAACAGGGATTGTGCAAGATGAAAACAAAAAAAATTATAATTGGAATGAAGTAACTTTGTGCAATATGCTAAAAAATGAAGTATATATAGGAAATACAGTTCAAAATAAAAGGTCTATAATATCATATAAAGTTAAGAAATTTAGAACAGTTGATAAAGAAGAACATATAAGAGTTGAAAATACACATGAAGCTATTATTGATAAAGATACATTTGAAAAAGTGCAATGTATCATAGAAAAAAGAGGAACAAATACAAAACTAAAATATGATTATTTATTACGAGGATTACTTTACTGCTATCATTGCAAAAGAAAACTGCAAATAGTTTTAAAGAAGAACTCTAAAAGAAACGCAAAATCACATCCATATATAACTTGTAGTGATGCAAAAGAACGTGGATGCTATCCATTAAATATGAATTACGAGAAGTTTGAAAAACATATTATTTATATTGTAAAAAAGATTGCCCAAATATATGCTGACAAAGAAATCTTTTATTCAATCTATGAAAAATATCAAAATAAAACTCTAGATATTCGAGAAGGATATAAGAAAAAAATTGATCAAATTGATAAAGCGATATTTGATATAAATAATAATTTAGACAAGATGTATATGGATAAATTAAGAGGAATTTTGCAAGAAGAAGACTATATTAGAGTTTCTCAAAAATTGAACTTAGAAAGAACAAAATTAAATGAACAAAAGCAAGAATTAGAACAGAAATTAATTGGAACAGAAGAAAAAATTGAAAGTAAAAATCATACAAAAGAAGAAAAAGAATTAGATGAATTAATAGAAAATTTTTTAAAATTTGAAAAGCCAGATAAAATGTTTTTATACAGATTAATAAATAAAATTGAAATTGATAAAGACAAAAATATTTACATATATTTTAATTTTTCAAAACTAAATTCTATTAATGAAAATCTAGACGAATTTATAAAAATTGAAGAACTAATAAACAATAATAAATTAGAATATAAATGTAGTTAAAATTTGAAATGTTTCGAATGTAAACGGAGATTTTGTTAGAAATATCTAAAAAAATTTTAGAACCAAATTGTGAAAAAATTTTGATTGATATTTCTTTCAAAATCGTAGGAATACCGAGAAACATTGAAAAATTTAACTACAGTATATTCAAAGAATTTTGGTTGGAAGTTTTTTAAATCCACACCTGCTATATTAGCTTTCCATCCACTTGGAAAAGGAATACCTGGGTAATTATTTGAAATTTGTAAAGCTTTTTGATAGCTTTCAGAGTTTTTAGGTATAGCTTCTTGTACTAGATCTACTCCATCAGGGTTTAGCAAAGGAACTATATATAAGCTAATTTCATTAAAAAGTATTCTTGGATTATATCCATAAACGGAAAGACCATTTATATAACTATTGCAAAGAACTTCTAAAAATATCATGAGAAGAGGGGTTGTAATAAATTCATTTGCATGTGTTGAACCAACATACAAAATTTCTTTTGTACCACGACCAAATCGTACAACATGAATTGGTACTCCAAGATTTGATATTCCTATATTAGATACTTCTAAAAAAGGGTAAATACCTTTAAGATCAGAAATATGTTTTTTTAAAGTTTGAGAAGTATAGGAACTAAGATTAAAAATATCCATAAAAATCACCTACTTTATATTATGAAAAAAATAAATAAAGGTGAATTGACATAATATTAAAATTATCGTAAAAAAAGAATGGAAAATATCCACTAAAAATAGAATATGGCGAATATGAATAAATTTGTATATTAATAAAATAAAAAAATAGTTGATATTTAAGTAATATTAGTATAAAATATTTTTGTAATAAAAAATGTACAAATATTTAGAGGTGTAAAAAGAAGAAATGTTGGTAGAAAGAGATATACAAGTATTAGCAGAAAAGAAAGAATATAGCCAAATTTTTAATTATTTTCATGCAGAATATACAGATATGTTAAAAGGTTTTCTACAAAGACATGATATAGAAATCAAGGATACAGACTGTTTAATTAACTATATTTATAAAACTCGTACGTTTATGCCAAAATATAATCAATATACAATTCCAATTACAAATGGAATGTATAATGAAAATGTACCTGAAGATATGAAAATAGCTTTACTTCTTAATAGTTATAGGATAGTAAAAAAAGCTTTTAGTGAATAAAAATTTAGAAAAGGATAATAGATATATACGTATTTTTTTTTTTGACAAAATATAAATTAAAGGTATTAGAGGTAATTATACAGATGAAAAAATTTGAGGAAGTTGCTATAAATACTAATAATCCAAAATGGGATAATAGTATAAAAAGAGAAAAAGCATTATATAATCCTATTTATGGACAGGTTAATATGAGAACTGAATTTGATAGAGATTATACTAGAACAATAAATTGTAATGCTTATAAAAGATTAAAACATAAAACACAGGTTTTTTTTGCACCCAAAAATGACCATATTTGTACTAGAATTGAACATGTTAATTTAGTCGAATCTATAAGCCATACAATAGCAAGTTTTTTGGGATTAAATACAGATTTAACTAAAGCTATTGCTGTTGGACATGATATAGGACATAGTCCATTTGGTCATCAGGGGGAAGTAATACTATCTAGTATTTCAGAAAGAGAGTATAAACAAAAATTTTGGCATGCAAAAAATGGATTACATTTTGTTGATGATTTAGAACTATTAAAAGACTATAATGGAATTAAAAGAAATTTAGATTTAACTTATGCGGTAAGAGATGGTATAATTGCTCATTCAGGAGAACATGATAGAAGTGGATTAAAACCTAGAAATGAAGCTATTGATTTAAAAAATTTTGATAAATCAGGTAAATATAATCCATATACATGGGAAGGCTGTGTAGTAAAAATTGCAGATAATATTTCTTATTTAGGTAGGGACATTGAAGACGCTATTCAAATGAATTTATTAACAGAAAAAGATGTTCAAAAATTTGATAAAGTTATTGAAAATATAAAGATAAATAATTCAAATATAATAAACTATTTTGTTGTAGATTTATGTAAAAATAGCTCAATAGAAGAGGGATTAAAATTTTCTGATGAAGCACAAGAAACAATTTATAGAATTAGAAGTTTTAATAGCGAAAAAATATATAAACATGAAAAAATTAAGCCTGTAATTAGATACTTTACGGTTTTAATTAATGAAATATTTTATATCTTAAGAAATGTCTATGATGGAAAAAATACTATAAAAAATTTACATAAACTTGAAAGATATTATCCAATTTTATCTTCAGAATTTTCAAGTTGGCTTTCAAACTATTGTCTTACAGAAGATAGAAATTCAAAAGAATATGATAATAAAATAATTTATGATATCGAAAATTTAGAACATTATAATATGGCGATTGTAGATTACTTATCTGGAATGACAGATTTATATATTGTTCAAATATATAATGAATTAATAAATTATTAATTCTATTTAAAGAGGATTTTATAATAATAATGAGTTTAATTAATGAAACAAAATTAATAATGAAAAAGTATAATATTACAGCAAAAAAATCTTTAGGACAAAATTTTTTAATAAATGAAGAAGTTGTTTATGGCATAGTTGAAAAAGCAGAGGTTACAAAAGATGACTTAATAATCGAGATTGGACCAGGACTTGGAACTTTAACTACCCTTTTAGTTCAAAAAGCTGGATTTGTTGTAGCAATTGAACTTGATAAAAACATGGTAAATATTTTAACGGATAGATTTGCATGCTATGAAAATTTAGAAATATTAAATGAAGATATTTTAAAAATAAACTTAAAAAGTTTAATTAAAGAAAGGCTTTCCAAATATAATTTAAAAACTGCTAAAGTTGTTGCAAATTTGCCATACTACATCTCAACTCCAATTATAATGAAACTTTTAGAAGATAGGTTAAACATAAATAGTATTACAGTAATGGTACAAAAAGAGGTTGCATTTAGATTAGTGGAAAAACCTGGTGGGAAAGAAACAGGAGCAATAACATATAGTATAAATTATTATTCTAAACCAAATATTGCTTTTTTTGTTGATAAATCAGATTTTATTCCTGTGCCTGAAGTAGATTCTGCTGTTATAAAATTAAATATATATAGTGAGCCAATAGTTAAAGTTAAATCTGAAAAAACAATGTTTAAAGTTATAAAAATAGCATTTATGCAAAAAAGAAAAACTTTGTTAAATAGTTTATATAATGGAAAAATATTTTCAAGTAGAGAAGAAATTTTGAAAATGTTTAAAAAATTAGGTATAGATGAAAAAGTTCGTGGAGAAAGGTTAACAATAGAAAAATTTGCAGAAATAGCTGATTATATAGAAAAATACAAGAGTGGTGATAAAAACGAAAAAAAAATTTAAAAAAGTAAAAAATGAAAACAAAAAACCTAAAGGAAAATTGTTTATTTTAGCTCTTATTTCAACATTATTTTTTGTTGGACTTGCAATAAGAGTTGCATATATACAATTTGTTAAGGGTGAAGAATATAGTTCTGCAGCATATAACCAACAAATGAAAAATAAAATTATTAGTCCCAAAAGAGGAACAATATATGATTCAAACGGAGAAGTTTTGGCACATAGTGTTTCTGTTGATACAATTTCATTAAATCCAGGAAAAGTTTGCTATAGAAATAAGAAAGTTGTACCATCAGATGTTTTGGCTGAAGGTTTGTCTAATATCTTTGAATTAGATTATAATAATACCTTCGAAAAAGTTGATAGCCAAAAAAGTGTAGTTGTTATTGCTAGAAAAGTTGAAACAGATAAAGTAACTGAACTTCAAAATTGGATGAAGGAAAAAGATATTACAACAGGAATTAATATTGATGAAGATAGTAAAAGATATTATCCATATAATGATCTTGCATCAAATCTAATTGGATTTTGTGGAAGTGATAATGTTGGACTATGGGGGATTGAAGAACGTTGGAATGAAGTATTAACAGGAACTTCTGGTAAAATTGTAACAGCTAAAGATGTAAGTGGGAAAGCTATTTCTGATGAAAACGAGCAATATGTAGCAGCACAAAATGGAAATAATATTTATCTAACAATAGATGCTAAAATTCAGGCTATAGCTGAAAAATACCTTAAACAAGCAGTTATGGAAAATAATTGTAGTAGAGGTGGAAATGTAATTATAATGAATCCACAAAATGGTGATATTTTAGCGATGGCAACATATCCAAATTATAATTTAAATATGCCATTTTCAATTGAGCCAATAGGTATCTCTAAAGAAGAATGGGATACTTTATCTCAAGAAGAACAGTCTGAAAAACTTTCTAATGTATGGAAAAATAGAGCGGTTTCAGATTTATATGAACCAGGTTCAACTTTTAAATTAATTACTACTGCTGCTGCTTTAGAAGAAAATATTGTAACTACAGATAATCCAACCGATTTTTTTTGCACAGGTACATATCATGTTGCTGATAGAGATATTTCTTGTTGGAAAACAGATGGTTCACACGGAGTTCAATCATTAAGATTAGCTTTAGAACATTCATGTAACCCAGCATTTATGCAGTTAGGACAAAAAATTGGACCAAATATTTTGTATAAATATTATGAGGCTTTTGGCTTTTTTTCCAAAGTTGGAGATGATATTGCAAAAGCTTATGAAGGAATATTTTTTGACTTTAATAAAATTGGAGCTGTTGAATTAGCTACAATGTCATTTGGACAAAGAATTACAATTACACCACTTCAGCTTATTTCAGCAGTTAGTACAATTTCTAATGATGGAATGTATGTAAGGCCAAGAATTGTTAAACAAATAGAAAATCCAGATGAAAAGAGTATAGAAGTTGTTGAAGTAGAAAAAATTAGACAAGTAATTTCATTAGAAACTTCCCAAAAGATAAAAGATATGATGCTATCAGTAGTTACAGACGGAACAGGTGGACATGCTAAAGTTGATGGATATTCAATTGGTGGAAAAAGTGGTACTTCAGAACCAACAGAAAAAAATACTTCAGAAGGATATGTAGCATCTTTCGTAGCAATTTCTCCAATTGAAAATACACAATTGGTAGTTTTAGTTATTTTATATGACCCTCAAGGACACTCTCATCAAGGTGGACAAACTGCAGGACCTGTTGCAGCTCAGATTTTATCAGAAGTTTTACCATATATGGGAATTCCATCAGATACTACTAAAATGGTTTCAAATGATAATTATTTACCTATTGTTCCAAATTTAATAGATAAAACAGTTTCAGAAGCAAAAAGAGTTTTACAGGCTAGTGGATTTAATGTTCAAGTAAATATTTCTACTGATGAGAATACTACTTTAGTATCTGATCAAACTCCTAAAGCTGGAATTAAACTAGAAGCTGGTGCAACAATTTATTTATATACAGCTGAAAATGAAGTTAGAGTTTCAACTACTGTTCCTAATATAAAAGGAATGTCAATTTCAGTTGCAAAAAATGCAATAAGAGCAGCAAATCTAAATATTAAAGTTGAGGGAATAAGTGGAGTTGTTGTTTCTCAAGAACCTTCTTATGAAACAAAACAAGAAGTTGGAACAGTTGTTAATGTTACCGTTAAGGAAGAATTAAAAGAAGCACAATAATTTTTTGTACATCTAATCCTCAAAATCGTTGCAATTTATAGTTTATTTAATAGGTTAAATTACTATATAACATTTTTTTAGATTATTAAATAGTAATATAAGAAATAAATATAAGTGGATATGTATTATTTCTCATTCATAATATCTTAAAATAAAAATGAAAAAATACTTGACGATTATTTTAAATTATAGTATACTTTAAAAAATGTGAGAAAAGTATAAACAATATAGTAGTTAATGTAAATGGGGAAAATAAAATGCAAAAATTTGATAATAGTAATAGAATAAGATTTAAACATATTTATTTAGGTGTATTATTGTTTTCAAATTTAAAAATTAATAAGTTTAATAAAAAGGACTAAATTTTATTTAGTTCTTTTTTATACAGTTGCACAGATATTTTCCTACTAAAATTTTGGACTTTAACAAATGAACAAATATGTTCAATAAATAAAATTATATGAAGGGTGGTAAAAATGAAAGGATACTTGGTTTTAGAAAATGGACAAATATTTGACGGAGAAAGAATAGGTAGTAAAATTGATACAGCCTGTGAGGTAGTATTTAATACTGGTATGGCAGGATATATTGAAACTTTTACAGACCCATCTTATGCTGGACAAGGAATTGTTATGACATATCCACTAATTGGAAATTATGGAATTATAAAAAATGATGTTGAAAGCTCTAAAATTTGGGCAAAATCGATCTTTATACATGAACTTGCAGAATTTGAAAGCAATTTTAGAACAGAAGGAAATTTAGAAAGTTTCTTAGAAGAAAACAATATTCCAGGACTTAAAAATGTAAATACAAGAATGCTTACAAAAGTATTAAGAAATAGTGGAACAATGAGAGGATATTTAACTTCAAACCTTTCTAATATGAAGGAAATAGAAAATAAAATAAAAGCTTACAAAGTAGGGAAAGTTGTTGAAGAAGTAACATGTAGCCAAAAAGAAAGTTTTAATGAAGATAGAAAAATTCAAATTGCATTACTTGACTATGGATATAAAAAAAATATATTAAAATCACTTCTTTCAAGAGGAGTAGGAGTTACAGTCTACCCAGCATTAACTTCAGCACAAGAAATATTAAAATCTAAGCCAAATGGAATAATGCTTTCAAATGGACCTGGAGATCCTGAAGACTGTGAAGTAGAAATTGAGAATGTAAAAAAATTGTATAATTCAGATGTAGCAATTTTTGGAATTTGCTTGGGACATCAATTAATGGCACTTGCTAATGGATTTAAAACTGCTAAATTAAAATTTGGACATAGAGGTCCAAACCATCCTGTAAAAGATTTGAAGAATGGAAAAGTATATATTACATCACAAAATCATGGTTATTATGTTATAGAAGATAGTATAGATGAAAATAAAGCAGAAGTTTCACACATAAACTTAAATGACCAAACAGTTGAAGGAATTTCGTATAAAAATAAAAAAGTTTTTACTGTACAATTTCATCCAGAGGCTTGCCCTGGTCCACAAGACACAGCATACCTTTTTGATAAATTTATAGATATGATAGGAGGAAATAAATAATGCCAAAAAATAAAGATATAAAGAAAGTATTAGTAATTGGTTCAGGTCCTATCATAATAGGACAGGCAGCAGAGTTTGATTATGCTGGAACACAAGCTTGTAGAGAACTAAAAAAAGAAGGAATAGAAGTTATACTTCTAAACTCAAATCCAGCTACAATTATGACAGATAAAAACATGGCTGATAAGATTTACTTAGAGCCACTTACAGTAGAAACAGCCAAAAAGATTATAAAAAAAGAAAGACCAGATAGTATACTTCCAAATCTAGGTGGCCAAACAGGATTAAACCTTGCAATGGAACTAGCTGAAAGTGGATTTCTAGATGAATACAATGTAAAGCTTCTTGGAACCGGCAAAGAAGGAATAAAAAATGCAGAAGATAGACAAGCGTTTAAAGATATGATGGAATCAATTAATGAACCATGTATTGCCAGTAAAGTTGTAAATTCCGTAGAAGATGCACTTGCTTTTGCAGAACAAATAAAACTTCCAGTAATAGTTAGACCAGCTTATACTTTAGGTGGAACAGGTGGAGGAATTGCATATTCTATGGAAGAACTTGAAGAAATTTGTTCAAGTGGGTTAAGACTTTCAAGAGTTCATCAAGTTTTAATAGAAAAATGTATTGCTGGTTGGAAAGAAATCGAATATGAAGTAATGAGAGATAGCAAAGGTACATGTATTACAATTTGTAATATGGAAAACATTGACCCAGTTGGAGTTCATACCGGTGATAGTATAGTTGTAGCACCCTCTCAAACATTATCAGATAAAGAATATCAGATGCTTAGAACTTCAGCTATAAAGATTATTTCAGCACTTAAAATTGAAGGTGGATGTAATGTACAATTTGCGTTAAATCCAAATAGCTTTGAATATGCAGTAATTGAGGTAAACCCTAGAGTAAGTCGTTCATCAGCTTTAGCTTCAAAAGCAACAGGATACCCAATTGCAAAAGTTGCAGCTAAAATTGCAATTGGATACACTTTAGATGAAATCATAAATCAAGTAACTGGAAAAACTTATGCATGCTTTGAACCAGTTCTAGATTATGTTGTAGTAAAAATTCCAAAATGGCCATTTAAGAAATTCTTAACAGCGAGTCGTGATTTAGGAACTCAAATGAAAGCAACAGGTGAAGTTATGGCTATTGCACCAAACCTAGAAATGGGAATTATGAAAGGGGTTCGTTCACTAGAAGAAAATTTAGATAGCCTAATTTATCCTAAATTTAAGGATTATACAGACGAAGAAGTGGAAGAAAAACTTCACAAAATAGATAATGAAAGATTTTTCTGTATAGCTGAAGCTTTAAGAAGAGGAATAAGTATAGATAAAATCCATGAAATAACAACAGTAGATAAATTCTTTATAGGAATAGCATTAAAAATAGTTAGAATGGAAAAAGAATTAGCTACAAAAAAATTAAATCTAGAGCTTTTAAGAAGAGCAAAAGAATATGGATTTACAGACAAAGTAATTGCTTCTTTGAATGGTATGACAGAAGAAGAGGTACATAAGTTTAGAAAAGAAAATAAAATAACAGCTAACTATAAAATGGTTGATACATGCGCAGCAGAATTTGAAGCACAAACACCATACTATTATTCAAGCTATGATGATGAAAACGAAGCAAAAGATAGTGGTAAAAAGAAAATTATGGTTTTGGGTTCTGGACCAATCAGAATTGGACAAGGAATTGAGTTTGATTATTGCTCAGTTCACGGAGTTTGGGCTTTAAAGAAAAAGGGATATGAAACAATTATTGTAAATAACAATCCAGAAACAGTTAGTACAGACTTTGACATAGCAGATAAACTTTATTTTGAACCACTTACTCCTGAAGATGTTGAATCAATAGTAGATACAGAAAAACCTTATGGTGCAATTGTTCAATTTGGTGGCCAAACAGCAATAAAACTTACTGAAAGCTTAGATAAAATTGGAGTTAAGATTTTAGGAACTTCAGCTGTAGACATGGATAGAGCAGAAGATAGAGAAGAATTCGACAAAGCGTTAACAAATTGTGGAATTTTAAGACCAAAAGGAGGAACAATCTATACAGTAGAAGAAGCAAAAGCAGTTGCAAATAGACTTGGATATCCAGTATTAGTAAGACCTTCTTATGTACTTGGTGGACAAGGTATGGCAATTGCTTATGACGATAAAGAAATTGAAGAATATGTAAATGAGATTAACACTGTTGCTCAGGAACATCCAATACTTGTGGATAAATATGTAATGGGTAGAGAGGTAGAAGTTGATGCAATTTGTGATGGAGAAGACATTTTAATACCAGGTATTATGCAACACTTGGAAAGAGCAGGAGTTCATTCAGGAGATAGTATTTCAGTATATCCAACACAAAATGTTGAACCTGAACACGAAAAAACAATTATTGAATACACAAAAAAAATTGCTAAAGAATTAAACGTATTAGGAATCTTAAATATTCAATTTATAATAAGTGAGGGAAAAGTCTACATAATTGAGGTAAATCCTCGCTCATCAAGAACGGTACCATATATAAGCAAAGTTACAAATCTTCCAATGATAGAAATAGCTACCAATGTAATTCTTGGAGAAAAACTAAAAGATATGCCTTATGGAACAGGTCTTTATAGAAAAAGCGATTATGTATGTGTAAAAATGCCAGTATTCTCATTTGAAAAAATTAAGAATGCAGATACAAGTTTAGGACCTGAAATGAAGTCAACAGGTGAAGTTTTAGGTGTATCTAAAAAGTATCACGAAGCAGTATTAAAAGCATTTATAGCAAGTGGTGCAAATGTTTCAACAAGAGGAAATATTTTAATAACAGTAAGAGATAAAGACAAAGAAGAAATGCTTGAAGTTGCACAAAAATTTGATAAAAAAGGCTTCAAGATTTTTGCAACAAAAGGAACTGCAAAATTCTTAGAAGAAAATGGAATTAAAGCAAAAGTTGTTGAAAAAATTTGGGAAGGAAAGGATAGTATTTTAGATTTAATTCAATCAGGAAAACTAAACTTTGTAATTAACACTCCTACAAAAGGAAAACAGTCAGGCCGTGATGGTTTCAAAATAAGACGTATGGCGGTAGAATGCAAAATACCATGCTTTACATCACTAGACACTGTAAACGCACTTTATGCAGCAATAGAAGACGAAACAAAAGAAGAAGATTTAGAAGTTGTTGATATAACAGAGGTTTAGGTACATTTCCCTTTTTCATAAAAAATGGAAAGACCTCTAAAAGTTTTTATAGAATATTTTTGTTAGTCTAAATCTTATGAACCCTTAAGTCTAAAAATTGTAATATTAATGTAATGACAGGAAGTTAAGCTACTTTCAAGACATAAAGCCACCGAAAAATAGCAAATTAAAAAATTACGAAAAAAAACAGTAAAAACGCTTGAAAAATCAAGCGTTTTTATAGTTTTTTTAACTCGCATTTTGTATAATGTAATTGCTTAAACACACAAAAGGTAAAGGGGCGATTCTCTAAAAAGAGGAATGAGGGCAAATCTCATATGGGAGCAAATCTACTTGTAACAGTATAAAAAACTAAAATTTGGAAAAAATAAGATAAGTGACTTCGTCATATGTGCAGATTGCTTTGCAATCGCACGAATCGAGGAAACTTAACTTTGTTGCTCCAGAAAAATCAAAAGATTTTTCCTACGCAATAAAAAAAAGGAGTGAGGCTATTGGAAGAAAAAAAGAAATATAAGAAAAAGAATGATTTTAAGATAAATGTATTTTTTAATGAAAAAGGAGAAGCATTGGAGAAAATTATTGAAAGAGCATTTGGAAATTATTGTTTAAAAACAGTTAAAAAATAAAATAAAACAATGGTATTTGATGAGATAATATGGTATAATGAAAATCAAGAGTATCAATATTATCTCATATATTTTTATAGCAAAAAGGAGGTAGAAGTTGAGCTATACAATAATGAATAATATTGATTATAAAGTAGGTATATACATTAGACTTTCAAGAGAAGATGAAGAAAAAGAAAAGTATCAAGAAAGTGAAAGTATTGGTAACCAAAGAACTTTGCTAATGCAATATATTAGGCAGAATAAATTAAATTTTATATCAGAATACGTTGATGACGGAGTAAGTGGGACAAGTTTTGATAGACCTGCATTTAATAGAATGATTGCAGATATTGAAACAGGTAAAATAAATATGGTTATTACCAAAGATTTATCGAGGCTTGGAAGAAACTATGTGCAATCAGGGTTATATATTGAAAATTATTTTCCAGAACATGAAGTTAGATTTGTTGCAATATTAGACAATATAGATACTGCTTATGATAATTCAAATAATGATATAGCACCATTTAAATCAATATTAAACGAGATGTATGCTAAAGATACATCAAAGAAAATAAATAGTGTATTACAATCAAAAAGAAATAATGGAGAATATCTAGGTACAGCGCCGTATGGCTATAAAAAAGATCCTGAAAACAAATACCATTTAATAATAGATGAAGAGGCTGCAAATGTTGTAAAGCTAATATATGAAAAATATTTAGCAGGATTTGGTACAATGCAAATTGCAGATTACTTAAGTAAAAAGAAAATTCCAATTCCATCAGATTATAATAAAAGAAATAGAGGAGCAAAATCGATTTCTTATGGTTTGTGGCAACAATCCACTGTGAGATTTATTCTTTCAAATGAAATTTATACAGGAACAGTAATTCAAGGGAAGAGAAAAAAGGTAAGTTTTAAATCAAAGAAATTTATAAATTTACCAGAAGAAGATTGGGTAAAAGTAGAAAATATGCATGAAGCTATAATAAGTAAAGAAGATTTTGAGAGAGCAAAAAGAGTAATTGAAGCAACTAAAGGCTCAAGAGTAGTTCAAAATGAGTATTTATTTAAAGGATTACTTAGATGTTATGATTGCAAACGGATATATTGGAATTAGAAGCCCAGATAAAAACGGAAATATTTATGGCAGATGCCAAAGATATGGAAGATTTGGAAAATTTGATGTATGTTCACCACACAATTTCAATTATCAAGTTTTTGAAGAACAAATGTTAGAAATATTAAGACAAGTTTGCAGAGAATATAAAAACAAAAAGAAATTAGAAGAAATTGCAAAACAAACAAAGTCTAAACAAGTCCAAGAATTTGACTTAAAAAAGCAGATTGATTCTTTTAAACAAAACATTGAAAAAGAAACAAGGAAATTAGAAGTAATGTACGAAGATAGACTAGCTGGAATAATTTCTCTTGAAGAATATATGAAAAATGCAAACAGAATAAAAGAAATTGTGAAAAGTTATGAACAGGGGATAAAAGAATTTGAACAAGAATTATCTGAAGAAAGCAATACGGAAAAGAAACAAACAAGATTGGATGATTTAGTGGAAGAATTTTTAAAACTAAAAAAGCCAAGTAAAGAAATAGTTAGAGAATTTATAGAAAGAATTGAAATTCATAGTGACAAACAAGTGGATATATATTTTAACTTTAAGCCACTACAAGAATTAAATGATAATTTAGAAAAATTTATATGTGCTAAAAAAGAATATGAGAGAAAAGCTGTATAACAGAAGTTGTGACATAAAAGAGAAAATAAAAAATGGTCACAACAACAATACACACATGCTGCCGTATGGTTATCTATTGCAGAAGCAATTTTAGGGTTTGGAGAAAAGTCTGTTGAATTTTTAAAAATAATAAATCCAATAAATCATACTTTAACTAAAGAGGATTGTAAGATTTTTAAATTAGAGCCATATAGTTTACCAGCTGATGTATATTCAGCAGGTGGATTAGAAGGAAGAGGTGGCTGGAATTGGTATACTGGTGCAAGTGGTTGGTATATTATAGCAGTTATTGAATATATTATTGGATTTAAGATAAAAAATAATTATATCTATATTCAACCATCAATTCCAAAAATTTGGAAAGAATTTAGTATAAGTTATAAATATAAGACAAGTTCATATATAGTAAAAATAAAAAATCCAAATGAAAAAAATACAGGAGTATCATCCTTTATAATAGATGGTATACAAATTCAAGAAAAAAGGATTAAGCTTCAAAATGATGGAAAAATTCATATTATTGAAATTTATATGTAAAAAAAGTTACAATTCACGGTTTATATAAATAGAGTTAAACAAAAATATAACCGTGAATAGTAACAAAATTGTAAAAAAAATGAAATTAATTTTAAAAAAAACTTGTACTCTTATTTTAAATATGATATATAATAAAATGTATGAAGAAAAATTCTTAGTTTTTAAAGTAAGAAAGGCGGGAGTTTTGTGGAAAATAATGTAGAAAGAGAAAAAAAATTAATTTTAGTTGTTGATGATGAAAGAAATATTATGGATTTATTGGTTTTCAACTTGCAAAAAGAGGGATATGATACTATAGAAGCATATGATGGTATAACTGCAGTTGATTTAGCTCTTAAAGAAAAACCAGATTTAATTTTATTAGATATAATGATACCAAAATTAGATGGTATTTCAGTTTGTAAAAAGATTAGATATGCATTAAACATTTCTAATATACCAATTATTATGATTTCTGCTAGAGATACGGAATCTGATAAAATAGTTGGTCTTGAAATGGGTGCAGATGACTATATAACAAAACCATTTCAAATAAGAGAAGTTATGGCTAGAATTAAAGCTAATTTAAGAAAAGCAGAACTTAATTCAAATATGGAAATATATCAAAATTCAAAACAAGAAGATAAGAGCAGTATAATCAAAGTTGGGGATTTGACTTTGGATCTTAAGAAAATAGAAGTTAGAGTTAAAGATGAAGTTATTAATTTAACAAAAAAAGAATTTGATGTTCTTAAATATTTAGCTAGCCAACCAGATCAGGTAGTAACTCGTGAAATGTTGCTTAGAGATGTTTGGGAATATGAAGAGTATGTTGGAGCTATCAGAACAATAGATGTTACAATGAATAGAATTAGAGATAAAATAGAAAAAGATAAGGCAAATCCTAAAATATTAATTACCAAAAGAGGTGTAGGTTATTATGTAACAGAAAAGGGATAGTTTTTACTTTTAATATGTAATATAATAACTTTTTGTATTGTTAAAATTTATGACCGATGTCTTTTAATTTAGCTAAAACATATATAATACTAAAGAGCGAAAGGACGTCGCGAAGTGAGAACATATAGAGCCTCTTATTAATATATGTAGGGAATCTCATTACATGAGGGACGCTACCGCAATTAATTAGAGGCTCTGTTCAAACGTAGTAACTTAAGCTGTAGCGATTTAGTATTATATATGTTTCAGCTTTTAATAATTTATATAAGATGTGAATTGTAACTGTGTAGTAAAAAGATGCACAGATTTTTTTTATTTCTCTTGAATAATATAATATAATTGTATATAATATAAAAGAATAATAGGAGATTAACTATGTTAAGAAGCATACAAATAAAAATAGTTATGATTTTTATGATTTTAGGTATCTTAATTATTGCATCTTTAGGATTATTTTTTATATATAATTTAAATATAATAGATAATACAATTATGATAGATAAAATGACTGTTCAAGATGTTAAACTTCTTATTGAAAATCAAATGAACTATACTAAAAACGTTATCTTTATTTTTTTATCAATTTTTACTATTATTATTTTTTTATTAGGTGCTTTTATTGCAAAGGTAATAATTGAGCCTATTTCTAGATTAATAAAAAGTGCTGAAAAAATTACAAAAGGAGAGACTGTTGATCAGAAATTTCTTGGTGAGTCTAAAAAACACAAAAGAAGTGAAATAGATGATTTAGTAGACGCGTTTAGTTTAATTCATACAGAACTTAAAGAAAATTTGAATGAGGTAACTAGACAAAAAAATCAAATTGAAACAATTTTATTGCATATGACTGATGGGGTAATTGCATTTAATATAGATGGAGACATTGTTCATATAAATCCAGCCGCAAAAACTTATTTAAATATAATGGAAAACATGAAATTTGAAGACATTTTTGAAAAGTTTAATGTTGATATTAATATGGAGAAGATAATTTATCTAGAAAACTGGACATCTTCTGAAAAAAAGTTAATTGTTGATGATAGAGCTATTAATTTATTTTTTGCACCTTTTAAAAATGAAAATGATAGACCAGCTGGAGTTATTGTTGTTATACAAGATATAACAGAACATGTTAAGCTAGATAGTATGAGAAAACAGTTTGTTGCTGATGTTTCGCATGAACTTCAAACACCTATTACTACAATAATTGGATATTCTGAAACTTTGCTTGAAACAGAAGATGTTGACGTAAGTCTTCAAAAGAATTTTTTAAATAGGATTTTTTCAGAAGCTAATAGAATGTCACATCTCGTTAAAGATTTACTAACTCTTTCTAGATATGATACAGCAAAAGTTAAATTAGATAAGAGAGAATTTGATTTAGGAGAGTTAGTTAAATATATTTTTGAAGGTTTAAAATTTGAAATGGACAAAAAAAAGCAAATTGGAGAATGCTTTGTAACTGCTGATGTTCCATTAGTTTATGCGGATAAAAGTGGTATAGAAAGGGTAATAATAAATATATTAACAAATGCTATAAAATATACTAATGAAGGTGGAATAATAAAAGTTTATGTTGGTTTTGTTTACAATGATGCATATATAAAAATAATAGATAATGGAATTGGAATGACAAAAGAAGACTTAGATAAGATTTTTGAAAGATTTTATAGGGTAGATAAAGCTAGAACTAGAGAAATGGGTGGAACAGGTCTTGGATTATCTATTGCTAAAGAAATTCTAGAAAAGAACAATAGCATTATTGATATAAAAAGTGAACTTGGAAAAGGTACAGAAGTTGTTATTAGAATTCCAACTAAAAAAGATAAAAATTTAAATGAATAAAATTACAAGAGATAGAAAGGAAGTTAAAAAAAATGAGAATATTAAATAATTTAATTATTTTAACATCTAAAATGTCTACGATTTCAAACCAAGGTGTTACATCTAATTTTAATGAAAAAAGTACTTTAAAAAGTACTTTAAGTAAAGGAGATATTTTTCCATTTATAATAGGATTAATACTTATTTTAATTGTTTTAATAATTGGATATAAAATGGATAAAGATTCAGAATCCTTATATAAAGTAAAAAAACAAAAACAGAAAAATAAAATAAATGATGAGATAAAGGATAATTCTTTGGATTCAAAAGAAAAGGAAGAAAATTTTTATGTAGAGAATAATAAAAAAGATATTCCTTATGAGGAAGATGAAAATGAATATTATGAAAGTGATAAAAACTTCGAATATGAAAATCATTTTAATGATGAAGAAGAATATGAAGAAGATGATATTAGTTTATTTAGTATTGAAAATGATAAAGAGAACAATTTAAGCGATGTAAATGATATTTATGAAGAAAATAATGACAAAATGGAAAATGAACCTGAAAATATAGATTCTGTTGAAGGACTAAATGAAAGAATTAATAGTTTAGATGATATTGTTGAAGATTCTAAAAATGAGAAAGAACAAGACGCAATTGATTTTTTAAACAGCTTAAATAAATTTAAAGAAGACGCTGAAAAAGAAAATAACATATCTAGTTTTACCACTGAATCTACATCAAAAGATATAGAAGAAATTGAATTTAAAAGTAATATTAAAGAAGAAAATGAAAACAAAAATAAAAAAAGATATACAAAGAAAAAAGAAGATACATCAGAACAAATTGATACAAATTTTTTAGAACAAATAGAAAAAAATATGCAAAAAGACCAAGAAGAGAGAATAAAAAAGTCTAAAGCAAAAAATTCTAAAGAACAAAAAAATGATGATATTAAAAGCGAAGAGGAAAATAAACCTAAAAAAAGAGGAAGAAAAAGCAAATAATAAAAACATAATATTGTAAGAGGAGATTTTTAAGATGAATGAAGGTTTGAAAAATGTGTTAGAATGGGTATATTGTATTGTTATAGCTTTAGTATTAGCATTATTGTTTAGATATTTTATTGGTACACCTACAATTGTTAAGCAAAGGTCAATGTTTCCTACATTAAAAGAAGATCAAAGGTTAATGTTAAATAGAACAATGAGAATAACAGGAAGAACGCCAAAAATTGGGGAAATAATTACTTTTGAAGCACCAGATGTTACATATTATGATAATCATGAACTAGACAAAACAAATCCAATTGCAATTTACAGCAGTGAGCCAAAAAATATTTTTTCTAAATTTGTATATTATTCTTTGGAAATAACTAAAAAAAGTTTTATTAAAAGAGTAATTGCATTAGAAGGAGATCATGTTAAAATACAGGATAATAAAGTTTATGTAAATGGTGAAATTTTAAAAGAAGATTATATATCAATTGATGTAATTACAAAATCAGATAAATTTAACGATTTTATTGTACCAGAAGGATATATTTTTGCTATGGGTGATAATAGAACTAAAAGTACAGATTGCAGAGATTTTGGATGTATTCCATTAAATAAAGTTGAAGGTATTGTAATATTTAGATTTTGGCCTTTTAATACATGGGGTAGAATTAAATAAATATAAAGGAAGAATTAATATTGGAATTTAAAAAAGTTATAGGTAACCAAGAGATTAAGAATTATTTAATAAAAAGTATAGATAATAATAATATAATGCATTCATATTTATTTATTCGGAACAGAAGGTATAGGAAAAAAAATTTTAGCAAAAGATTTTGCAAAAAAAATACTATGTCTAAATACAAAAGATGAAACATGTACATGTAAATCGTGTACATGTTTTGATAGTGGAAATCATCCAGATTTTTCTATTTTAAATGAGAGTGAAAGTGGTATAAAAATTTCTGATGTCAGATCTGTTATAGATAAAGTTATTGAAAAACCTATTTTATCAGATAGAAAAGTTTATATAATTAATAATAGTGAAATGCTAAATACAGAGTCTCAAAATTGTATATTAAAAACCTTAGAAGAACCACCTGAATTTGTAACTTTTATACTTATTGCTTCTAATGAGAGTTTATTGCTTAATACTATTAAATCTAGATGTATGATATTAAAGTTTAAAGATATTCCAGATGATTTAATTAAAAAATTTGCTATTGAAAATCTTGGGTACAATGAACTAAGTAAAAATCAAATAAAATTTTTTAGAGGAAGTATAGGAAATTGTATAAAATACAAAGATAAAAGTGAGAAATTTTTTATGATAGAAGAATTAATAAATAACTTGTCAAAAAAAGATATTATAGATATAATGCTTAATGCAAAAATTATCTATGATAAGGAAAATATATATGATATTTTAGATTATATTATTGTTTGCTTATACGAAATGGATAATAGAAAACGTTTAAATTGTATAAAATATGTAAATGAATGTATTACTAAATTAAAAGCCAATGCAAATTTTGATATGAGTATTGACACACTTTTATTTAAAATAAGTAAGGAATTAAGTTAAAAATTAAACAATTATTAAATTATTTTATTTTTAACAAAAGGGAGTAAGAAAATGAAAAATGTAGCAGGAATTAGGTTTAAAAAACCTGGAAAAATATATTTTTTTGATATTAATGATTTACCAATTGAAAGAGGAATGCATGTTATTGTTGATACAAATTTGGGAGATGAATATGGAGAAGTAGTATTTCCTAAAAAGGAAGTTAATGAATCTGAAATTAATGAGCCTCTTAAAAAAATTATTAGAATTGCAACAGAAAAAGATGAAAAAAGAAGGGCAGAGTTTAAAAAGAAAGAACCTGAAGCTTTAGAAATTTGCAAAGAAAAGATTAAAAAACATAATCTTCAAATGAAGTTGTTAAATTGTGAATATAAGTATGATGGATCAAAGCTTATATTTTATTTTACTGCTGATGGAAGAATAGATTTTAGAGATTTAGTAAAAGATTTAGCAGCTATTTTTAAAACTAGAATAGAACTTAGACAAATTGGAGTTAGAGATGAAGTTAGAATGCTGGATGGAAATGGAATTTGTGGTCGTAGACTTTGTTGTTGTTCTTTTTTAGGTAATTTTGAAACTGTATCTATTAAAATGGCTAAAGAGCAAAATATTTCATTAAATCCGTCTAAAATTTCAGGTAATTGTGGAAGATTAATGTGTTGTTTTAAATATGAACAATGTGTTTATGATGAAAAATTAAAAAAACTTCCTAAGGTTGGTGCAATTGTTAAAACTGAAGAGGGAACTGGAGAAGTGGCTTCAGTAGAAATTTTAAAAGAAGTTCTAAGAGTAAAATATAAAGATGGAGACGAATATTATTATAAAAAACACCCAGTTGACGAAGTTCTTGTAATTAAAGATGTCAATTCAAATGAAGTTAAAATTGATGTAGAAAATGAAGAAGATTTAAAAAAATTAGAACAACTGGAACAATTAGATAGAGATGATGAAAATAATAATATTGAATAAAAACTATAATTTATATACTTTAATAGGAGTAATTAAAAATGAAAACACTTATAACAAATTGCTATATACTTGATATGGTAGGAGATATACCAAAAATTACAAGAAAAGATATTTTAATAAATGAAAATATAATAGATATAATAGATGAAAATATTTCAATAGATGATTTCGAATGTCAAAGAATAAATGCTAAAGGAATGTTAATAATGCCAGGACTAGTAAATACTCATTCACATGCTGCAATGAGTATTTTTAGAGGCTATAAAGATGATAAAATGCTTATGGATTGGCTTGAAAATGCTATTTTTCCTGTAGAAGAAAAATTAGAGCCAGAGGATATTTATTGGAATGCTTATTTATCTTGTTTAGAAATGATCAAATCAGGAACAACAACGTGTAATGATATGTATTTTGGCATGGATAAAACAATAGAAGCAATGATCGAAACAGGAATTAGGGGAGTTGTTTCATGGTGTATTACAGATGATTCAATAAAAGACAAGCCTGAAAAAACAAGTGAATTTGTTAAAAAATATAATAAAGATAAAAATAGCAGAATAAAGGTTTTAGTTTCAGCACATGCACCGTATACTTGTAATCCAGATACAATTAAGCTTTGCGTAGATTTAGCAAAAGAACTAAATACGGGAATTCATATTCATTTAGCAGAAACACAAGATGAAGCTCGTATTGTTAAGGATAGATATGAAAAAAGTAGTACAGAATATTTAGCAGATTTAGGCGTATTTGATGTACCAGTTATATTAGCACATGGTATATATATTTCAGATTCAGATATTGCTCTTATGAAAAAGAAAAATATAAAGGGTGGGATTTCCCATAATCCTATAAGTAATTGTAAATTATCTTCAGGAATATGTGATGTTGTTAAATTAAGAAAAAATGGTTTTAATGTTGGGCTAGGTACAGATGGTATTGGAAGCACTACAACACTAGATATGTTTGAAGAAATGAAAACGGCGGCATATCTTCAAAAAATAAATACAATGGAACCTACTTCAATAAATGCTTATGAAATATTAAAAATGGCTACAATTGAAGGTGCTAGAGTATTAGGAATGGAAAATCAAATAGGTACAATTGAATGTGGCAAAAAAGCAGATTTAATTTTTATTAAAACAGACAAAATTCATCTTCAACCAGAAAATGATGTTTGTAGTAATATTGTATATTCGGCAAATGGATCTGATGTTGAGATGGTAATGATAGATGGTAAAATAGTTATGCAACATAGAAAGATGACTAATTTAGATGAAAAAGATGTTATTCGTCATGTTAAAAAAATTGCTAAAAGACTTTGCAAGTAGTTATTATTAAAATAGGGTAACAGCTTTATAATAATATTAAAAAAGATGATTTCCTGAAATATGGAAATCATCTTTTTAACAGAAAAATGTTTTTAATTATACAAAAAGTAAACATCTACTAAAAACTAGTCATTACTTTCTGGAGCAGAAACAGGACAAACAGCAGCACAAGTACCACAGCTAATGCAAACAGTTTCGTCAATAATATATTTATCTTCTCCTTTATTAATACAATTCATTGGGCAAGCAGATGCGCAAGCACCACAACTAATACATTTATCAGTAATTTTATATGCCATTTTTTATTCCTCCTTTATAAACTATAATTATTATATAAGATATTTTAATAAAATTCAATAAATTATTATTATTTTTTTGGTATATTGATTTTTTTGAAATTTTAATCTTTTTTATTAGTAATCTCTTCTAAATTTAGAAGTTCTTGCCATCTTGAATCTACTTCTTTTTGGAAATCTTCAATCATCCACTCATTTCCTGGGTTAAACATATGTTTAAATCTTTTTTGAGGCTTTAAAAATTCTTCAATTGGAAGTTTTTTTGCTGGTTTATAATTAATTTTATATACACCATTTTCAACTTCATAAAGTGGCCAATAGCAAGTTTCAATAGCAAGTTTATTGATTAACATTAAATCTTCTGTATTATATCCCCATCCTCTAGGGCATGGTGATAAAACATTTAAGAAACAAGGACCTTCAGTATAAATTGCTTTTTCAGCTTTTTCATATAAATCTTTAAAATTTAAATATGGAGCCGTTTGAGCAACATATGGAAGATGATGTCCTACCATAATTTTTGCTAAATCTTTACGAGCTTGCATTTTACCAGGTATTTTGGTTCCTGCAGGAGTTGTTGTAGTATCTGCATATTTTGGAGTTGCAGAAGAACGCTGAATACCTGTATTCATATATGCACCATTATCATAGCATACATAAACCATATCATGTCCTCTTTCCATAGCACCAGATAAAGATTGTAAACCTATATCGTATGTTCCACCATCTCCACCAAAAGCAATAAATTTTGTATTCTTATCTTTAGGTAATTTACCTTGAGCTTTCATTGATTTGTAAGCAGCTTCAACTCCGGATAAAGTAGAAGCAGCATTTTCAAAAGCTGTATGAATAAAAGAGTCTGTCCAAGCTGTATATGGATAAATAAAAGTGGAAACTTCCATACAACCTGTAGCATTAGCGACTACAACATGATCTTCTGGTTTAACAGCTCTTAATATCATTCTAGCAACTGGTGGAGCACCACAACCTGCACACATTCTATGACCAGAAGTTAATCTTGATGGCTTTTGGCCAACTATTTCTTTAACATTATAAGCCATTTTTATATCCCCCTTACACCTAGATGTCTATAAGGATAATTTATATTACCATTATTGTTTACAATCTCATTTAAATCCTTATAAACTTTTTCAATATCATCAATTTTAACATCTCTACCGCCAATGCCATAAACATAGCTAATAGCAGGTATGTGAATATTACTTGTATATAAACTAGAAACAGTATCTTCAAACAAAGCACCGCCTGCAGCATTTAATGAATCAGCTTTGTCTAAAATGGCTATTGCTTTTGAATTAGATAAAGCTTTTGCTATTTCTTCTGCTGGAAAAGGTCTAAATACTCTAACTTTTAAAACACCAGCCTTTATTCCTTGTTCTCTTAATTTATCTGCAGTAGCTTTTGCTGTTCCAGCTGTTGAGTTCATACAAACAACAACAAGTTCTGCATCATTTAATCTGTATTCTTCAAAGAAACCATATTTTCTTCCAGTTATTTTCTCAAATTTATCTGCAACCTCAAGAATTACTTGTTTTGAATTAAACATTGCTTCTGATTGTTGCATTTTATGTTCAAACAAATATCCTTGCAAATCTAATGGTCCAATAGAAATTGGCTCTTTATCATTTAATAAATAGTGTTCAGGTTTATATGTTCCTACAAATTTTTTAACTACATCATCTTCTAATAATTCGATATTTTCAATTGAATGTGAAGTAATAAATCCATCTTGACATACCATAAGAGGAAGTAAAACTTTTTTATTTTCAGCAATTTGATGAGCCATAATTAAATTATCGTAAACTTCTTGATTGGTTTCTGAAAAAATTTGAATCCATCCGCTGTCACGAACTCCCATTGCATCAGAATGGTCATTGTGAATATTAATTGGACCTGAAACAGCTCTATTTACTAAATTCATAACAATAGGTAAACGAAGACTAGATGCAATATATAGCACTTCCCACATATAAGATAAACCATTTGCAGATGTTGCAGTCATTGCTCTACTACCAGCAGCCTCTGCTCCAATACAAGCACTCATAGCACTATGTTCACTTTCAACAGCAACAAATTCAGTATCAACGACTCCATTATTTACAAAACTAGAAAAGTATTGTGGGATTTCTGTTGATGGAGTTATAGGAAAAGCAGCAACAACATCCGGATTAATTTGTTTCATAGCAATTGCAGCAGCTTCATTACCACTTAATCGTTCTCTAATAGACATAATAATTATCTCCTTTTATATATTTTTATTAATTTATTAATTAAATCTTTTATTAAAAAATTTAATAAGTATATTAGTAAACTTAATTTAAATTTTTAGTGAAGTTTAATGTAATTATACAAAGCTAATTGTCAAAATTAGTGCATTTCAATTGCATGAAAAGGACAAACTTTAGCACAAACTCCACAACCTTTACAAGCATCAAAATCAAAATCCGTTCTTAAGCCTTCTTTACTAACTGGAATAGCATCTTCTGGACAAACTGGGAAACATAGACCGCATTGTTTACACTTATCTTCATAATAAACAGGAGTTTCACTTCTCCAGTTTCCAGTTTTAAATTCTTTTGCATTCCCTGCAGTATAAATATTTCCACCAATTGTTAAATCTTGATATGGCGTTTTATTATTTAGTGAATCTTCAGTCATTTTATATCTCCTTTCATTATTGAACTTTATGAATTTCTGATAAAGACATTTTAATTGCCTTCATATTACCATCAATTACTTCTGGTTTTTTTGCAAATTTATGTCTAAATGAATCTATCATATCATTTAAAAAAGTTTCATCAGACATAATTTGACTAACTTTAACAATTGCAGCAAGCATAGGTGTATTAGGAAAGTATTTTCCTAAAGCTTCTTCAGATATTTTTCTAGCATCAATTTTATATATTGAACCAAAATAATCTTTTAATTTTTCTTTTAGAATTTCGTCTTCTAACGTTGTATTAACTATAATAGCACCATCTGTTTTTAAACCAGCTGTAATTGGAACACAATCCAATAAAGTATCATCAACAACAACAACAAAATCTGGTTCATATATATTACTATGAACTCTAATTGGATTATTACTTATCCTGTTATAAGCTGTAATAGGAGCTCCCATTCTTTCTGGTCCATATTCTGGAAACCCTTGAATATATTTGCCAGTATTAAAAGCAGCATCAGCAAGAAGTAATGAAGCTGTTTTTGTACCCTGTCCACCACGACCATGCCATCTAATTTCTATTAAATCTTTCATAAGCATTATTCCTTTCTTTTTTTTATTTTACTATTTATTCTTTACATATTTTAGAGTTTATATTTATCTTTGGAAATTGTATCATAAAAAAAAATAAAAAGCTATGTTTTTTTTAAAAAAGTAAAATATTACAAAAATATTACAAAAATTACATTTTTTTGATTGACTTTTTACAAAAAAAAATATAATATATAGAAAGATTTATTATTAAAATTTGATATAGTATGTTTTAAGGAGGAAAATAATGGGAGAAGTTATCGTTGTTACATCTGGAAAAGGTGGAGTAGGGAAAACAACAACAACTGCAAACCTAGGCTCAGCGCTTGCTTTAGCAGGTAAGAAAGTTGCATTAGTAGATACAGATATTGGATTAAGAAACTTAGATGTTGTAATGGGACTAGAAAATAGAATAGTATATGATTTAGTAGATGTAATTGAAGAAAAATGCAAATTAAGACAAGCTTTAATTAAAGATAAAAGATTTAAAGAACTTTTCTTACTTCCTGCTGCTCAAACAAAAGATAAAACAGCTATAAATGAAGAACAAATGAGAGATCTTTCAAATAAACTAAAAGAAGAATTTGATTATATTTTAATTGATTGTCCTGCTGGTATTGAACAGGGATTTAAAAATGCTATTGCTGGAGCAAATAGAGCTTTGGTAGTAACTACTGCTGAAATTTCTTCAATAAGAGATGCAGATAGAATTATTGGATTATTAGAATCATCAAATATAAAAAACCCTGAATTGATAGTTAATAGATTAAGACCTTCAATGGTAAAAAAAGGTGAAATGATGGATGTTGATGATATAGTAGATCTTTTGTCAATTGATTTAATTGGTGTTGTACCAGATGATGAATATATAATTACTCAAACTAATAAAGGTGAACCAGTAATTTCTAATAAAAGGGCACCTGCTGGAAGAGCTTACATAGAAATTTCAAGAAGAATTCTTGGGGAAAATATTGAAGTTACGGTTCCAGGAAAGGAAACTGGTTTTTTTGCAAAATTTAAACGATTATTTAGCAAATCATAAAAAATAATGTTAAAAAGGAGCAAGAAAATGTTTGAAAAAATAAGTAATTTTTTTAATAAGATGACAAAGCCTGAGGTAAAGGAACTAGCTTCAAAAGATGCTGCTAAAGAAAGATTACATTTAGTATTAATGCAAGATAGAGCAAATGTATCTGTAGATTTCCTAGAACTAATGAAACAAGAAATAATTGATGTAATAAAAAAATATATAATAATTGATGAAAATGCCATAGATGTTAGGCTTACTAATCAGGAAAATGAGGATGGAACTAATCGGAGCCCCATCTTTGTATGCTAATATACCAATTTTAAATATAAAAAATGATGTTAATACAAAAAAGAGTGAAGAGCAAAAAAATGTTAAAAATGAAGATGAAAGCGCTAATATTGAAGTAATTGAGTTTAGAGAATCTGAAACTATTATTGAAGGAAATTCTGTAACAAATAACAATAATGATGATTTATCTAGTAGTAAAAGTATTGATGATAAAGGAGAATTTTCTAAAGAAAGCGAAAATATTTCTGATTTAAATAGTGAAAATACTTCAACAGAAACGGATGATAATGATTCAAATTCTGAAAATGTTGAGCCTGTTTTAGATTTTTATGATGATGAAGAGGACTATGATATTACTTTTGATGATTTACTTAAAAAGGCAGAAGAAGATGCTATGCAAGATAATGAAATAAAGGAAAAGGTAGATAGTTCTTTTAAAGGTATAAACCAAAAACCTATTAGAAATAATAAAAAAACAAAGCAAAAGAAAAGACAGGAGTAATTCATGAAAAAAAAATTACTTAAAAATATGGAATGGAGTATTCTTGTAGTATGTATTTTACTTACAACAATAGGTCTATTTGCATTATTTTCGGCTACTCAAAATGCAAATTATGATGAATTTAGTAAACAAATAAAATGGATATTGATATCTATTCCTTTTTTAATTTTAGCAATAACCATAGATTATAATACAATTATAAAGTTTTCTTCACTAGCTTATATAATTGAGTTAGGACTATTAATTGGAGTACTATTTACAAAGCCAATTAGTGGAGCAAGTAGCTGGTATAAATTTGGAAAAAGCTTTTCTTTCCAACCATCGGAATTAGGGAAAATAATTGTAATATTGTTTTTAGCTTTTATTCTTAACAAATTACAACTTCGTGGAAGAAAAGAGATAAATAAGTTTTGGAAATTATTAATATTTTTATTTTTTGCAATAATTCCAATTGGTCTTATTGTACTTCAACCAGATTTAGGAACAGCAACTGCATTTATTACTTCAATAGTATTTATGCTTTTTGTATCTGGAATTGATAAAAAATATATAATTTTTTCTCTTATTATTGTTTGTATTTCAATTCCAATTGTTTATAAATATGTTCTTCCAGAACATGCAATTAGGAGAATTCAAGTTTTTTTTAATCCAGGAATTGATCCTAGAGGAGATGGATATAATATTATTCAATCTAAACTTGCAATAGGAGCTGGTCAAGTTTTTGGAATGGGATATTTAAAAGGAAATCAAACTCAACTTGGATTTCTTTATCCTAAAACAACGGATTTTATTTTTTCAGTAATAGGAGAGGAATTTGGGTTTGTTGCCACAGGTACAATTACAATTTTATATGTTATTTTAGTAACAAAGTCTATATATATAGCAAAAACTGCAAAAGATAATATTGGTTCATATATTGCAATTGGAATTGCTGGTATATTTTTTTTCCATATGGTTGAAAACATTGGTATGACAATTGGTTTATTACCTATTACCGGAGTACCACTTCCTTTTGTTAGTTACGGTGGAAGCGCTATGATTACTAATTTTATTTGTGTTGGATTGTTGTTAAACATTAGTGCACGTCGTCAAAGAGCAATATTTATAGAATAAATAGTTTGAAATTAGGGAATAATAATGTACTTACAAAAATTAAAAATTGGAAATGTAGAATTAGAAAATAATATTATATTAGCACCGATGGCAGGGGTTACAGACCTGCCTTTTCGAATTATTTGTAAAAAATATGGTAATCCTGGTTTAGTTTGTAATGAAATGGTTAGTAGCAAAGCTATTATATATAAAGATGAAAAAACTATGCGTATGTTAAATTGTAAAAGAGAAAAATCTCCAATTTCTATGCAGATTTTTGGTAATGAACCAGAGGTTATGGGACAAGCTGCATATATTGTTAGTCAAATTTCAGATATTTTAGATATAAATATGGGATGTCCTGTACCAAAAGTTGTTAAAAATGGAGATGGAAGTAAGCTTTTAAAAAATTTAGATTTAGTTGGAGAAATTGTTGAATCTGTGGTAAAAAATTCTATAAAACCAGTTACTGTTAAAATTAGAAAAGGTTGGGATAATAATAGTATTGTTGCAACAGAAGTAGCAAAGATAATAGAAGTAGCAGGAGCAAGCGCTATTATAGTCCACGGAAGAACTAGAGATGAATTTTATACTGGTGTTGCAGATTGGGATATAATAAGAAAAGTAAAAGAAGCAGTTAATATTCCAGTAATTGGAAATGGTGATATAAAAACAGAAGAAGATGGTTTTAATATATTTAAGCAGACAGGTGTAGATGGAATAATGATTGGAAGAGCTTCTCTTGGAAATCCTTGGATCTTTAAAAAAATTTCTTATTATTTGGAACATGGAACAAAAATGAAGGAAATTTCAAATTCTGAAAAATATAATGTAATTTTAGAACATTATAATCTGCTTTTAAATGAAAAAGGTGAATATACAGCAACAAGAGAGATTAGAAAACATATAACTTGGTATGTAAAAGGAATGAAAAACGCAACTATTATAAGAGATAAAATAAATAGAGTTGAGAATTCATTTGACTTAAAAAAATGTTTAATTGAATATTTTGAAAGTTTTTAGTATTAATCATAAAATTGCTTTTAAATTCATAAAGTTTCTTAAGGAAGGAATTTTAAAAATGAAAAAGCTAATTTTTTTTGTCATATTTTTACTGTTATTTTTATTATTTTTATATTATAATACTTCAATTTTTGGAAATAATATAATTATAAAAGATGAAAATAAAATTGCAAGTGCATGTTTAGATTCTTTTTATAATTATGAAGCAGATATTGAAGTAACTGTTAAAGGGAATAAAACCACAAATGTTTATGAAATGAAACAAATAGTTAATGGTGAATATAGTTCTTTTGAAGTTACAAGTACAGGGAAAATAAAAGGACTCAAAGTAGAATTTCAAGATAAAATTCTAAAGTTTGCTAACACAGAACTTAAATTAAATAAAATTTATGAAAATTATGAAGGAATTATGAAGAATTCTTTATTTCTGAATAATTTTGCAGATGAATTTAAAAGTTCAAATTCTACTACATATAAAGAAAATAATAAAATAATTTTTGAAACTGAAGATGCTAAGAAAAAGCTATATGTTTCTAGTGAAACATTAAAGCCTGAAAAATTAGAAATAAAAGGTGATAGCCAAAATACTGCTATTTGCATAGTATATAAAAGAATAGAAACATTGTAATAATAAGCACTTAAAAATAGGAGTGAATTTTATGGTAATAAAAAGAGGAGATATGTTCTATGCAGATTTAAGCCCAGTTGTAGGCTCAGAGCAAGGAGGGATTAGGCCAGTTTTAATTATTCAAAATGATACTGGTAATAAATATAGTCCAACTGTAATTGCGGCAGCAATTACATCTCAAACTGGGAAAAACAAGCTACCAACACATATTGAAATATGTTCTGAACGGGAATGGTTTAAAATCGGATTCTGTAGTTCTTACAGAACAAATTAGAACAATTGATAAAAGCAGATTGAAAGAAAAAATAGGACATATTGATGATACAGCTGTAATGGGTAAAGTAAATAGTGCTATTGGAATAAGCTTTGGCTTAGGAGAATAGGAATTTATAAAAAGAAATGTTTCTTAAATAGAAACATTTCTTTAATATTGTTATAATTTACAGTTTATTTAATTAATTAAGCTACAATAAGTTACAATATTATATAGGAACCTAAAAAATAAGCATAAGAGGCAGTGAATTTTAAATTAATTTGTATAAATTAGTATTTTGTTTACTTGATAATTTTTTTCTTTTATGGTAAAATCTTATTGCTTTTATTTTGGAGGAATTATATGAAAATAGGATTAGATATAGATGGAGTTTTATTGGATACTGCAAGGGCTTATATTACAAGTGCAGAAATTTTTAGTTTAGATGTATTGGGTTCTAAAGACGATAGATTAATAAATAAAAATGAACTATTTATTCAAAATAGATATGATTGGACTGATGAGGAATTTAAAGAATGGTGTGAAAGATATTTATTGTCATGGGCAAATAGTTCTAATTTTATGCCAGGAGCAGTTGAGGTTGTAAAAAAATTACAACAAATGGGACATGAATTATATATAATAACAGCAAGAGGTGGATTTATAAAAGGAATGAAAAAATCTGCCCTAGATAAGATGAAAGAAAAAGATTTAATTTTTGATGGATATTATTTTAATATTGAGGACAAGGGAGAAGTTTGCGAAAAACTTAAAATTGATATTATGATAGATGATTCAATACAAAATTGTAAAAATATTTGTGAAAGAGGAATTAAAGTATTATATTTTAGAGATGTTAAAATGAAAAAATTAGAACACCAATTATCAACTGAAGTTAATAATTGGGGAGAAATATATAAGTATTTTAAATTGCTTGAAAATAAATAAAAAAACTGATATGCTATTTTTGGCATATCGATTTTTTATAATTAACAAAATATTATTTTAAAAGACTAAAATTCACAATTTTTTGGGGTTCTAGGGAATGGAATTACATCACGAATATTTTGCATACCTGTAATGTACATCATTGCTCTTTCAAAACCCAAACCAAATCCAGAGTGTGGAACACTACCATATTTTCTTAAATCTAAGTACCACCAATAATCTTCTTCTTTTAGACCTAAAATCTTCATTTTATCTTGTAAAACATTTAAATTATCTTCTCTTTGACTACCACCAATGATTTCTCCAATTCCAGGAGCTAAAAGGTCAGCGGCTGCAACTGTTTTTCCATCAGCATTTTGCTTCATATAAAAAGCTTTAATCTCAGATGGATAATCAGTAACAAATACTGGTTTTTGAAATATTTTTTCACTTAAATATCTTTCATGTTCTGTTTGTAAATCAACACCCCATGAAACTTTGTATTCAAACTCATCATTGTGTTTTTCAAGTTCCTTTATTGCTTCTGTATAAGTAATTCTACCAAATTCAGAATTTAAAACATTTTCTAATCTATTTAATAAAGTATTGTCAATAAATTGATTAAAGAAATCCATTTCTTCTGGACAATTATCCAAAACATATTTAATAACAAATTTTAACATTTCTTCTGCTAAATCCATATCATCTTTTAAATCTGCAAAACATATTTCAGGTTCAATCATCCAAAATTCAGCAGCATGTTTTACAGTATTTGAATTTTCTGCTCTAAATGTAGGTCCAAAAGTATAAACATTTCTAAACGCAAAAGAAAAGGTTTCAACATTTAATTGCCCACTAACAGTAAGATGTGCTGGTTTTCCAAAAAAATCTTTGGAGTAATCAACTTCTCCATTTTCATTTAAAGGAACAGTTTTTAAGTCAAATGAATTTACATTAAACATTTCTCCGGCACCTTCACAGTCACTTCCAGTAATAAGAGGTGTATGAACATATACAAATCCTTTTTCTTGAAAGAATTTGTGTATTGCATAAGATAAAACTGAGCGAACTCTAAATACAGCATTAAATGTATTGGTTCTAGGACGTAAATGTGATATTGTTCTTAAATACTCAAAAGTATGTTTCTTTTTTTGAAGTGGATATTCAGGAACAGATGTTGTTACGATACAAACTTCAGTAGCTCTTAATTCAAATGGTTGTTTTGCATTTTCAGTTTTTATAAATATACCTTTAACTTCAATAGAAGAGCTAATTGTTAATTTACAAACTTCCTCAAAATTAGATAAATTATTATCAAATACAATTTGAAGATTTTTGAAAAAACTTCCATCATTAATTTCAATAAATCCAAATGTTTTAGAATCTCTAACTGTTTTTACCCAACCACTAATTTGAATTTCTTTTGTAAAATAGTTTTTAGAATTTCTATAAAGTTCTTTTATCAAAATATTTTCCATAAGATATATCCTCTTTCTTTTTTAATTAAACCATATTATATAAGATTTAATATTAAAATTCAAGTAATATGATGAAATATTACATTATCATATTTTTTTGTTACCCTTTAGATTCATATACTTGTTTTTTTAGGTTATCATATAATAATTTTTCAAAAATGTTTGTTCAAGCTAAATTTCTAACTTGCTTACTTTCAATGCGCTTTTTTCAAAAATTATTATATGGAACCTAATTTATAAATAAACTGTTAATTGTAACAAGGATATATAAGATTAGTGACATAATTCAAATATAATTATTGATAAATATAGTATTTTATGATTTAATAAATAAAAATAGCTTTATTGGAAAAATTATAATAAAAAAATGTAGAAAAGTTGGAGTTAATATGAAAAAGAAAATATTTTTAGTAATAGCAATTTTGATAGTAGGTATTTTAAGTGGATTATTGTTATTTAAATATGTTCTTTATGACAAGTATAAAATTCCCAAAGGTGCTAAAATAGATATTATAAATAGTAAGTTTGAGGTTTATTCTGAATCTAAAAATCTTTATGATATAATAGGTGATAATAATATTGAAATATTAACTGAAGATGAGGCTTTAGATTTAGAAACTGTTGGAGAACATAAAAAAACAATTCAGTATAAATATAATGGAGTTAGAAAATATTTATTTGATGTAAAATATGAAGTAGAAGATAACATAAAACCAATATTTATAAAAGAGCCAACAAGTTCTGTTAGCTTTTATGTAAACGAATCAAGTCAACAAGATATTCAAAAGCTTGAAGAAAAAATTTCTTACGCAGATAATTATGATATTTCTCCAAGATTGATAGTTGAGGGAAACGTTGATTTTTCAGTGTTAGGAACTTATACTCTTTATTATACAATTAAAGATTCTTCTGGAAATGAAACTTCAAAAACAATGAATGTTATTATAAAGGAAAGACAAGTAGATAACGGAAATAAGTCAGAAATAGAAGAACCAAAGAAAGAGGAAGAAAAGGAAGAAAAAAATACTTTTGCAAAGCATATTGAAAATTACAAAACAGAGGAAACCATGGTAGGAATAGATGTATCTAAGTGGCAAGGAGAAATTGACTTCGATAAATTAAAAGATGCTGGAGCTGAATTTGTTATTATGAGACTTGGTGTTATGAAAGACAAAGATTCAGAAGTTGAAATAGATAATACTTTTGAAAAAAATTATGAAAATGCAAAAAAAGTCGGCCTTAAAGTTGGAATATATGTTTATTCAGAAGCAAATAATGTAGATACTGCGATTTCTAATGCACAGTTTATTATAAATATTTTAAATGGAGAAAAGTTAGATTTTCCTGTTGTTTTTGATTGGGAAAGTTGGGCATATTTTAATAGAATGCAAATGAATTTATATATGCTTAATAAAATGTATGATGCTTTTAGTAACACAATGAAAAATGCAGGATATGAATCAATGCTTTATGGTAGTGAGTATTATTTAAATAATGTATGGATGGATTTGAAAGATTATACAATATGGGTAGCAAAGTATTCCTCTAAAGAGCCAAAAATAGAGAATGGAAATAAGATTCTCATGTGGCAAAATTCATGTACAGGAAAAATTGAAGGAATCGATGAAGAAGTAGATTTAGATATATACTATATTGATTAATTATGAATATATTTACCAATTTTGTAAATATTAAATCTAGGAGGTGATTTTTTATGACAAGCAAAGAATTATTATATGTACAAGATGCTTTAGGTCACGAAAAATTTTTGAAATGTGAAAGTAAACAAGTAGCTGGAAATATTTCAGATGAAAATTTGGCTTCTTATATTGGAGATCTCGAAGATAAACATAATGAAATTTTTTCAAAATTTTTAAAACTTTTATAGGAGGAGAAAAATGGAAGATAGAGAATTAATGGAACGTGAGTTAAATTTAATTAAAGGTGCTTCTACTCTTTATTTACATGGAGCAATAGAATCAGAAACAAAAGAAGTACACGAAGCATTTCAATGTGCATTAGAAGAAAGCATAAACATTCAAAATCATATTTATAATCTAATGAAAGAAAAGGGTTGGTATCCAACAGAAACAGCAGAACAACAAAAAATTGATATGGTTAAGCAAAAATTTAATGCGTAAACAAGCCTCTAAATAGAAAATTAGAAAAAGATTAAACATAAGATGTTTAATCTTTTATATTATATATGTTACAGCAAAATTAAAAGAAAATTACTGTAAATTGTAAGATATATTATATAAATATTGCTTTTTAAGTCTATTATTATTATAATTTACAATATATGGGAAGGGAGATAATAAAAATGAGTAATAATCCAAAAACAATTGAAGAGTTAAAACAGTGGTATATTGATAGAAAGTTACCACCAGAGGAAACAACTAGATTTTTTATTGGTAAAAATTACGAAGGTGCGAAAGCCTTTGGTATATATATGGATGAGGAAACAGAAGATTTTATAGTATATAAAAATAAAGCAGATGGTACACGTGTAATAAGATACCAAGGGAAAAATCAAGCTACAGCTGTAAGAGAATTATTCTTAAAATTAAAAGATGAAATTGCCAATCAAAAATCAAATAATATAAGATATAATTCTTCAAATTATATAGGAAATAGAAATAATAGTTATAGAAGTACAAAAAAAAGTTCATCTTTTTTACCAAATTTCCTTATTTTTGGAATATTTGGAGGTATATTTATAATTATGTTTGCAGTAATGTTTTTTTTCCCAAAAAGAGGATACTATTTGTATAATAATGATTATTACTATTATCAAAATGGAACATGGTATGAATACACTAAGTCAAGTGGTTGGTTTAGAACAGATAAACCAAAAGAATTAAGTAAACATCATAAAAATTATTATCAATCTTATGATTATAGTACATATTACTATATAGACAATTTTGAATATAGTGGATATTATGAAGAACCAAGTTCAGATGATGACGATTGGAGTTCTAGTGATTGGGACTCAGGAGATAGTTGGGATTCAAGTTCTACTGACTGGGGGAGTGATTGGTAAAATATATTTTTATATTTTTTGTAACAAAATTGTTACAAAAGCGTGACATTTTCTTTAAATTGTGATATAATAACTTAGAATTTTTAATTTTAAGTGTAACTTTTGTAAGAGAGGAAAAGTTTATGGATAAGTTAAAGGAAACAGAAACGCAAAAGATTATTAACCTTAAAGTTGTTGGTATTGGTGGCGCTGGAAATAATGCTATTAACAGAATGGTTGAAGATAAAGTAAAAAATGTCGAATTTATTGCAATAAATACAGAAAGCAAAATTTTAAGATTGTGCAAGGCAGATAAAACAATTCAAATTGGAAAAGAAACAACAAGAGGTTTAAGTACGGGAGGAATTGTAGAAATTGGTGAAATGGCTGCAAGGGAAAGTATGGCTGAAATTGAAAAAGTATTATATAATACAGATATGTTATTTATTACAGCAGGAATGGGTGGTGGAACTGGAACAGGTGCTACACCGGTTGTTGCAGAAATTGCAAAAAAATTGGGTATACTTACAATTGGAATAGTAACAAAGCCATTTATTTTTGAAGGAATTCGTAAAATGAATCAGGCAAAAAAAGGTATTGATGAGCTGAAAAAATATGTTGATGCACTTATTGTTATTTCAAATGATAAACTATTAAAATCAATTGAAAAGAATAGTACAATAATAGAAGCTTTTAAATTAGCAGATGAAACCTTAAAGCAAGGAGTTATTGGAATTACAACTTTACTTAATACAACAGGATTAGTAAATGTAGATTTTAATGATATAAAATCTGTAATGCAAAATACTGGTATGGCTCATCTTGGGATGTGTGAAAAAATTGGTGAAGAAGCAATTAAAGAAGCTGTAAAAGGTGCTGCACATAATGCCCTTTCAGAGACCAAAATTAATGGTGCAAAAGGTGTAATTATAAATATTTCAGGAAGTAAAGAGATTCCTTTGTCAGAAGTAAATAATGCTCTTACTGAAATAACAGATGATATTGATGAAGATGCAAATATTATTTTTGGTACAATAATTGATGAAAAGCTGAAAAATAAAATTGTTGTTACAATTATTGCAACTGGTATTGAAGATATTGCTTTATAAAAGTAATTATGATAAAATCTCCTTAAATTAAATTTTTAAGGAGTTTTTTTATGTTAATACCTGAAAAATTAAAAAGAGGTGATACAGTTGTAATTATTGCTCCTAGCTCTCCAATATTAGATAAAGATAATGAATATATAGAAAAGTCTAAAAAGATGCTAGAGTCGGTACGGATTAAATGTTGAATTTAGTAGTTATTGTTATTCAAATGCTACTGGATATGGAGGAACAGCAAAGGAAAAAGCTTTAGATATAAATAATTGCTTTGAAGACCCTAAATATAAAGCTTTAATTTGTGCTAAAGGAGGAGCAAATAGCAATAGTGTGTTTGATTATTTAGATTATGATTTGATTTCGAAAAATCCTAAAATACTATGTGGATTCAGTGATTCAACTTCTTTAACAAACATGATAACAGAAAAAACCGGGCTAGTTACTTTTAGTGGACCAACTTTTAAATCTTTTTCATCTTGGGAAACAGATTATTCATTTAAAAAATTTGTAAGAAGATTTATAGATGAGGATTTATCTTTGTGTGATAATGATGAAAGAATTAAAGTAATAAAGCAAGGAAAAGGACATGGTCAATTAATTGGTGGAAATTTAAGTTTAATTGCTAGAATGACTGTAGGAAAGTATAAATTAAATTTTGATAATAAGGTTTTATTTATTGAAGAGTTGGGTTTGGAAGATGATCCAGCAATGTGTAGTGGAAATTTGTATTTCATGAAACAAAATGGTGTTTTTGAAAAGCTTAAAGGAATTTGGGTTGGAAATTATGAGCATGAAATGGAAATTAGTTTAGAAAAAATATTATTAGATGTTTTAGAAGATGAATGTTCATTTCCTATAATTAAAACTAATAATTTTGGACATATTGATAAAAAGATTGTAATTCCAATAGGAATAAAAGTAAATATTGATACTAATTCAAAAAATAAAATTGAATTAATAGAAAAATGTATAAAATAACAAATAAGGTGTTTATTTAAAGTTTACTTTAAATATAAAATTAAAAAACAAGGAGGGAAAGAATGAAAAATGAATGAAGAAGAATTAGAATTTGAAGTAGAAAAAATTGAACAGTTAATTGAAAAGAAAAAGTTTAATGATTTAAGACAATATCTTGAAGATGTTAATAGTGCTGATTTCCCACAAATGTTAGAAGAAGTAAATGAAGAACAAATTTTATTAATTTATAGATTACTTTCAAAAGAAAAAGCAGCAATGGTTTTTGCAGAATTAGATTCTGATATCCAAGAAAAATTACTAAATGCACTTACAGATAAAGAATTAAAAAACGTTATAGATGAGTTATTTATGGATGATACTGTTGACCTAATAGAAGAAATGCCATCTAATGTTGTAAAACGTATTTTAAAAAATATTGATAAAACAGACAGGAAAATCGTAAATGAGCTTTTAAAATATCCAGAATATAGTGCTGGAAGTATTATGACTACTGAATTTATAGATTTAAAGGAAAGTATGACTGTTGATGATGCTTTTACTAGAATTAAAAAAATCGGTTTGCAGAAAGAAACTGTATACAATTGTTATGTTTTAAGTTTAGATAGAAAAATTAAGGGATTTATTGATATAAAAAATTTGCTAATAGCTGAACGTACAGATTTATTAAAAAATATAATGGACGAAAATGTAATTACTGTTACAACAATGGAAGATCAGGAAACTGTTGCTAAAATGTTTGATAAATATAATATGTATGCTCTTCCAGTTGTAGATAAAGAGGAACGTTTAGTTGGTATAATAACAATTGATGATGCTATTGATGTTTTACAAGATGAAAATACTGAAGATTTTGAAAAAATGGCTGCTTTAATTCCAAATGAAGATAGTTATTTTAAGACTAGTGTTTTTACTCATGCAAGAAACAGAATTTTATGGCTTTTAATATTAATGATTTCGTCAATTGTTACTGGTACAATTATTACAAAGTATGAAAATGCTTTTGCTGCAGTTCCAGTTTTAGTTGCATTTATTCCTATGCTTATGGATACAGGCGGAAATTGTGGCTCTCAAAGTTCAACTCTTATTATTCGTGGCATGGCAATGGATGAAATAAGATTAAAAGATTTTTTTAGAGCGCTTTTTAAAGAAATTAGAGTTGCGATTTTAGTTGGTATTGTTTTAGCTTTATTTCAAGGAATAAGAATTATAATTCAATATCGTGATATAAAACTTGCATTTGTTGTTAGTTTTTCTATAATTGGGACAGTAATGATGTCGAAAATGTTAGGGTGTATTTTACCAATGTTTGCAAAAAAATTAAAATTAGATCCTGCAATTATGGCAGCACCTCTTATTACTACAATTGTTGATACATGCTCTGTATTATTATTCTTTAATATTGCAACAATAGTTTTAAATGTATAAAAAATAATAATGTCAAATTTTGAAATACGATTTTGTAAATTATATGAAGAACTTTAATATTTTTGGGTAAAATTATATTAAGGTATGGAGGTAAAAAATGACATATAAATTTACAAAAAGTAGTGAAAACGTTTTAAATATTGCAAATGAGTTAGCTCAAGATATGGGACATAATTACATAGGAACAGAACACATATTATATGGATTGGTTGTAGAAACTAGTGGAGTTGCAAGTAAAGTATTAGAAAATCAAGGCGTAAGTTCAGAACTTGTTTTGGAAAGAATCGAAGGGGTAATAGGGTCTTCAGTAGATCCTATTTCTCAAGTTCTAGGATTTACTCCAAGAAGTAAACGAATCTTAGAAAATGCTTTTTCTGAATCAAAAAAACTTTGTTCAGATTTTATTGGAACTGAACATATACTAATTGGAATTATGAAGGAAGGCGATAGCATTGCAGTAAGAATCTTGCTTGATTTGGGTGTTAGAGTTGAAGACATATATAATGAGATTGTACATGTTTTAAATGATTATGAAAAATTAGCTAATTCAAATGATAAATTACAAAACAGTAGTTACAATTCTACTGTAACTTTAAATCAGTTTGGAATTGATTTGAGTAAGCAGGCAATAGAAGGGAAACTTGATCCTGTTATTGGAAGGGAAAGCCAAACAGAAAGGGTAATAGAGATTTTATCTAGAAGAACGAAAAATAATCCTTGCTTAATAGGAGAGCCTGGGGTTGGAAAAACAGCAGTTATAGAAGGATTAGCCCAAAAAATAGTATCTGGCTTGGTACCTGAAAGCTTAAAAAACAAAAGAGTTGTTACATTAGATATAAGTTCTATGGTTGCAGGGGCAAAATATAGAGGTGATTTTGAAGAAAGAATAAAAAAGGCTCTTGCAGAGGTTAAAAAAGCAAAGGATATTATTTTGTTTATTGATGAAATTCATACTATTGTTGGAGCAGGTGCTGCAGATGGAGCAATAGATGCTGCAAATATCCTAAAACCAATGCTCGCAAGACGAGAAATTCAAGTAGTTGGAGCAACTACAATAAAAGAATATAGAAAATATATTGAGAGAGATTCTGCATTAGAGAGAAGATTTCAACCTATTATTGTTGAAGAACCAACTTTAGAAGAAACTGAAGAAATTTTAAAAGGAATAAGAGATAAATATGAAGCTCATCATAATGTTAAAATAACAGATGAAGCTATTGAAGCTGCAATTGAACTTTCTTCAAGATATATTAATGATAGGTTTTTACCAGACAAAGCGATAGATTTGATTGATGAAGCTTCAAGTAGAGCGAGAATTAAAAGTTTTATTGAGCCTTCAAATTTAAAAAATTTAGAAGAAGAAATAGAAATAACAGTTAGAGAAAAAGAAGAGTCAATTAATATTCAAAATTATGAACAAGCTGCCAAATTAAGGGATAAAGAAGTTATTTTAAAAAAGCAACTTGAAGGAGAAACAGAAAATTGGAATGAAACTAGAAACAAAAAAATGGTAAATATTGAATATGAAGATATAGCAGAGGTTGTAGCAAATTGGACAGGAATTCCTGTTCAAAAAATTAGTCAAAAAGAAAATGAAAGATTGAGGCATTTAGAAGATGAACTTCATAAGAGAATAATTGGGCAAAACGAAGCAGTAAATGCTGTTTCTAAAGCAATTAGAAGAAGCAGAGTCGGACTTAAAAATCCTAAAAGACCAATAGGATCATTTTTATTTTTAGGACCAACTGGTGTCGGTAAAACTGAACTTACAAAAGCACTTGCTGAATGTTTATTTGGAGATGAAAGTGCAATGATTAGAATAGATATGTCTGAGTTTATGGAAGGACATTCTGTTTCAAAATTAATAGGTTCACCTCCAGGATATGTAGGCTATGAAGAATCTGGAACAATAATTGAAAATATAAGAAAAAAACCATATTCTGTTATTTTATTTGATGAAATTGAAAAAGCTCACCCAGATGTTATGAATTTACTTTTGCAAATTTTAGATGATGGTAGATTAACAGATAATCAAGGAAGAACAATAAATTTTAAAAATACAGTTATTATAATGACATCCAATATTGGTGCTAGAAGAATTACTGAAAAGAAAAAAATGGGATTTGGTGAAAATAGCTATATAGAAGAATCTAATGAAATTAGAAAAGATGTAATGCAGGAAGTAAAAAGTACATTAAAACCTGAATTTATAAATAGAATTGATGAAATAATAGTATTTCATAAGTTAAGCATTGAAGATATTTCAAAAATAATAGATTTAATGCTTGAAGATGTTAAGCAAAAGTTAAAGAGCAAAAATATAAGTTTAGAAATTGATGAAAAAGCTAAAAATTTAATTATGGAAAAAGGAAGTAATTCTAATTTTGGAGCAAGACCTCTTAGAAGAACTATACAAAATTTAATTGAAGATAAGATTGCCGAAGAAATTTTAAATGGATTATCTGGGAATAAAATTTTAATTTCAAGTAATGGAGAAGAAATAATAATTAATGAAAATAGATAGTTAATAATTAAAATACTTTACATTTTTAACAATTATGCTATAATAAAAATAGATTATAATGAAAGGATATTTTTATTATGGCAAGTTTTTTTGAAAGATTAAGGGGTTTATTTAGAGGAGAAAGTCAACCACAGTTACCAGATAGTTCATCACCAAAGATTTATGGAACTCATCATAATAAGGGAGAAATTTCTATTTATTCTACTACAGTTTTGGATGGAGATGAAGATATAGATGTTAGTATAGCATTAACTAGCAAGCAAAAGGGGGTTGATGAACGTTTCCGTTTATATGGTGCAAAAATAAATTTTGCAAAACAGGGAGATGCAATGCTTCTTGCAGATGATGTACCTATTTATTTTTCAGTTAATAATGGTACTGATTTAACAGAAGAATATTTGAACGCTGTTATTTCTGAATATCTTAGTAATGTAAAAGATGGCGAACAACTTAATTATTCTTATTTAGGGCATTTTGAACCTTATTTTCAACAAATAAGAAGAGGAGCTGATGTACCTGAATATGTTGAATATGCTAATAAACAACAAGCTAATTCAAGAAGAGATGCTTTGGCTCAAGCAAGAAGTGGCGAATATTTTAGATATAACGGAAAAGAGTATGTTGGAAAAGATTTATATAATAATGGAGAATTATTTTTTAAACCTACTAATAACCCTATATGTGTAGGTGGTAAATATTTGCATATAGGAACTTTGACAAGACATGATAATATGGGGTATCCTATATTTGATCATGAGGTTGCTTTTGAAACGAATTTTGATATTTCACAGTTTTCTTTAGTACCGAATACTCCATGGGAAAACAAAGAAACGTTTGATTCTTATGATGAATTATATCAATCTCAAAATCAATATTGCAGAAGACAGTTTTTAGGAATGTTGTCTTATGCAAGTGCTGGTACATCTAATGCATTGCCATTTTTAGGTACTATTGCTAAGAATGAAAATGGTTGGGCTGAGTTTTTTAGGAATGATATGCCTACAGACCCACAATTAGCTTTTTATTATAATTCTTTGTTAAGTGAAAGAAAAAAACAATTACATAATAATTATGAACAAGGAGGTAGTTTAGATGGAAGGAAATCAAGACAAAGTGATTGTACGAGATAACTTATATTAAGAAAACTAATAAAAAAAGCCTTAATAGGAGTAAAAAAATGTTAGAGATTAGAAGAATTATACGAAGATTTGTAAATGAATTAACTGGAACAAAAAAAATTGCTTTTTTCTTAGTAATTGCTGTTATATGTATTGTTGCAATTTTAATTGGAGTTTATACACAATATTTTTATAAGTATTCTGAAACTGATCCTTTAATGATTGGAATAAATATTGGTAGTGAAAAAACTGCTGAGGAATTACAACTACTTGAAGCAAATTTTAATTCATTATTTCAAAATTCTTTAAAAATTAATAGTGAAAATGTAAATATTGTTGAAAAGATTGAAGAAACAAAAGATTTGATTTATACAGGATACAAGCTTGAAAATGAAGATGAAAATTATTACAGTGTAAATGCTAATATACCTCTTATAAATATTGATTCTGCAAAAGCACAAGAAATTAATAGACAAATCAAATCAGATTTTTATGACAAAGCAAATAATATTATGAGGCAAACAGATAACTATGATGTTTATAATGTAACTTATGTTGCATATATAAATGGTGATATTCTTTCAGTTGTTATAAAATCTTCTTTAAAAGAAGGAAATAAATCTGAAAGAGTTTCAATAAAAACATATAATTATAGCTTAACAAAAGATAAGATTTTGAATTTAACAGATTTAATTGCTCTAAAAAATGAAACAATTGAAAATGTTCAATTAAAAATAACAAATGAGATAAAAACTGCATATACAAATGCAAAAATTATTGCAGCTGAATATGGAAATTTATATGAAAGAGATATAGAAGGAGAAATGTATAAAGTAGAAAATGCAACAACATTTTTCTTGACAGATGATGGATATATTTATGTTGTATATGCTTATGGAAATAATGATTATACAAATGAAATGGATGTAGTAATTTTCTAAGTTTAGGAGGAGCATTAATGCTAAAAAAAATAACTCTAATTTTTATAGCAATTTTACTAATGATGAATATGTATATTGGAGTTATATATGCAGTTGAGGAAACAAATCAAGAACAATTTCAAAGAACAGGACACATAATTTTTATGTTTTTGCTTTTTATTATAGCAATTATTTTGGTTGGTGGAAAGCAAGGCATAAGAGCTACTATTAGCTTAATTGTTAATTTTTTTGTTTTATACTTTGTTTTAATAAAATTAGTATTTGCTGGAATTAATGTGTTTTTTGTTTCATTATTAACTTCCTTTTTAATTATGTCAATATCATTTTTTATAATAATAGGAATTAATAGAAAAACAATATCAGGTATTATAGGAAGCTTTTTAGGAACATTAATATCTGGAGTATTAGCTGTTATATTTGGTAATATAACTAAACTTTCAGGTGTTAATGAAGAGATAATTCAGTTAAGCTCAAACTTAAAAACAATAGACTTTAACTATAGGAATTTAATTTTTTTAAGTGTTGTAATTTCTTCAATTGGAATTTGTATGGATATTGGTATTGCAATTATTAATGGTTTAGATGGGATTAGAAGTAAATCAGAAGATTCTAGTTTAAAAGAACTATTTAAAAATGGAATTAATGTTGGAAGAAATCTAATTGGAACAATGTCAAATACCTTTATTCTTACATATATTGGTGGAATAATTAAACTTATTTTAATTTATAAAGCGTGTAATATACAAATGACTTATATAATAAATAAAGAAATTATTTGTGAGCTAATAGTTTTAGCAATTGCTGGAAGTATAGGTGTAATATGCACTATACCTTTTACCGCACTATCTTATTCAGTTATTAATAGAAAAAAAACAATTTATAAAAAAACCTCGGAAAATAAGATTGAAGGGAAAAGAAGTTTAAAAATATAAAAAAATCTATATAATAAAACTTAAAGATACAATTAAAAATTTAAAGGAGAATATTTTTGAATTACATATTTACGTTTTTAGAGGGAGTTGCGAGCTTTATTTCTCCATGTATACTTCCTTTGATTCCAGTATATATATCATATTTTATAGGTAAGGAAGAAAATAAAACATCAAAATCTATTATAAATGCTTTAGGATTTTTTTTCGGATTTACTGTTAGTTTTATAATTCTTTCTATAATAGCTAGCCTAATAGGTAGTTCTCTAAATAATAATATTAAATATATAAAGATTTTTTTTGGAATTGTAATTATTATTTTAGGATTAAATTATAGTGAAGTATTAAATATTAAGTTTTTAAATAAAACAAAAGGATTAAATAATAAATTAGAAAAAGTAAATTTTTTAAGAACTTTTTTATTTGGATTAATATTTTCAATTAGTTGGACCCCTTGTATTGGAGCTTTTTTAAGTTCAGCATTAATGCTAATTGCAAAAGAGCAAAATATAATAAAAGGAATAATACTAATTTGTTTTTATTCTTTTGGATTAGGTATTCCATTTATTATTTCAACAGTTTTAACAGATAAACTTAAAGATACCTTTTCTTTTATAAAAAAACATTATAATATAATTAAAAAAATATCAGGTATTATTCTAATTTTTATGGGTATATATATTATATTTTTTTAATATATTTTTTTATGAATAAAACAAAAAACAATTTTAAATATTATTTATAGAGGAGAAAAAGAATTGAAGAAAAAAATTATCTGGATTATTGTATTTATTGCATTTTTTATTACATTAGTTTTTACAGATAGGTTTATTAATAATAAAGCTTATAATAATGTAGAGAAAAAAGGAAATATTACAGAAAATGAAGTTATAGACACGGAAAAAAATAAAACAGAAGCTGCAATAAAAGTAACTTCTGATAATTTTGATGAAACAGAAGCTATAATAAAAGTAACTTCTGATAATTTTGATGAAGTAGTTTTAAATAGTGAAAAAACAGTTTTAGTAGATTTTTATGCAGATTGGTGTCCTCCTTGCAAATTGTTGGCTCCAGTATTTGACGAAGTTGCAAGAGAAAACACCAATGATAATCTTATTTTTGTTAGAATAAATGTTGATGAAGAAGCTATAATTTCAAGACAGTATGGTATTCAATCAATACCAACTTTAGTTTTAATAAAAAACGGTCAGGAAGTAGATAGAGTACTTGGTTATGTAGAAAAAGATGAAATTTTAAATTTATTAAATAATTAAATATTTTTTTATGATTTACTTAAAATCCAATCAACTATTTGAGATTTGATTATTAAATATTCTTCTTTTTCAAAAGGCATGTTTGCAATAAAATATTTTTTGTTTGATAGATGTGAACAAAACATGCATTCAAATAGATTTTTACAGTCTTGAATAAAAAAGGAATTACTAATTTTTCCGAGAAAATAATACATTATAGCTATTTATACAATTTGAAGAATCATCAACTCTTAAGCAAAAATTACTTGTTGCACTTCTAGAACACGCAATAATATTTTGACATTCATCACATCCATCACAAAATATTGCATTTTTGCAGTTTCTTAAATCTGAAGAACGATATATATTTTCCGATCTATAAATAGGGTCACTTTCATGGATATTAATTGAATCTATAATACGTTCAGTTGTTGTATAATTAATTTTTTTCCAATATTTTAAAATGTCATTTAGATTATTCACTTCTTGTCTTGGTTGTACCCAACCATATTTTGCATCATATTTATTACTATTATTTTGGGTTATAAAACGTCCAGAATTAATTGATTGAGCCCAAGTTTTCTCATGAGTATTAGTATCTAATACCTCTTTTGGGATTTTTACATCAAAGGCAAATTTTGACAACACTTCGTCTAAAGAAAAAGGGCAAGCTTTCCCAAAAATTGTTTTAAATGTTTCATTTAAAACTAAAATTGATTGTTTTTTATCCATTATTATTTAAAACCCTTCTACTAGAAGATTGTGAAGCCATTAGTGATTCTATGCTAACTCTTTCTCCTAGATTAAATTTAGAAATTTTATTTTTAGGAATTTCTTTTTTAAATTCCTTTGTTAACATTTTTGTTCTTAAAATTTGATTGATTGTTTTTGGCGGAATAGGTATAAAATTTGTTGTAGTAGCTTTAAAAGCCGGTAATATAATTCCATCTTTACTAACTCTTGCAATACATTCCCTATTATTTAACTCATTAAGTAATTTTATCCTAATTACATAAGAATTTCTAACTCCAATTTCCATTTGAATATTTGATTCTAAACAAATTGCATCTTGCCTTGCAATTCTAAAAATATAGTAATTAATAACATTTGCAAAGATAGCTTTTTGTAAATCGTCACTTATTTGGTTAAAATACTGTCCTGAAAGCATTATAGATAAATTATATTTTCTTGCTTCTGATAAAAATCTTTTAACAATAGGGTTTTCAACAACTGCGATTTCATCAATTATAAAAATTATGTGTTCTTCAAAAGAATGGCTTTGAACAAGTTGCAAAAGTTGTTGCATAATTAACCCACTTATTGTTTTAGTAACTTTTTCTCCAAGTTTTGTTTGATCTAAAGAAAATAAAGAAATAGAATTATTTTTTATTATATTTTTGAGGTTTTCCTGTTTTCCTTCATAGTTAAAACTTGGGATTAATTGCATCTCATCTATAAAAGCAATAATTGGTGCAATTGCTTCAGAATATGATTTTGTTTTTAGTTCGTTAAAGTCACTTGAGAAAAAATCTATAATAGATTCTGGTATTACAGTAGAATTTTTCAAAAGATTATTTCTAAAGTTTATATCTAAAATCAGTTTTCTTAAATTTGTAAAATTAAGATTATCATCAAGCAAAAGTAAATGTATAGAGTGTCTTAAAACTCTTTCAAGTCGAGAATTAAACAAGTCTCCCATTAAGTTTTGAAAAAGACTCATAAGAAGTTCTGTTGAAGTAACCTTATCATTAGTTGAATTACTTAATAAATCAACACTAGTTTCAATAGACTTAAAATCAAGAATAGAAGTATTATCAATTCCACCAATATCAGATTTTAATGAGGCATGTGGATCGATAATAACAAATTTATAGTTTTCTCTATAATTAATATTATTCATAACTTTACTTACAAAAGAACTAATAAATTTAGATTTTCCACTACCACTTGAACCTATAACAATTGAGTGTTTATCAAAGTCAAAATTAGTTATATTTAGGTAATAATCGTCTGGTAAATATGGAAAAGTATCAACCTTAAAAATACTATTTTTTTTATCTTGATTAAGTATATGTAGACTTTTTCTAATATCTAGATATTTTATAGCATCTTTTTGATAGAAAAATCGAGTATGTTTGTCAAAATTTAAAGCTAAAAAAGTATGAGGAATATTTAGAAGACCGTATTTAAAAATTAATTTTTCATTTTCTTTCCTAAAATATAGTTTAGTTTTATTTAAAAAATTATCTCTTTTAAAAGACAGAAAAGTAATTTCTGTTAGTTCAAGTTTTCTTCTATATTTACTTTCATTTCTATCAAAAATATCTAATACAGAAGGAAATTTTGTAGATAAATAGTAAAAAAATCTAAATTTAGCTTTTGGTACTTTAAAAGTATTACATGGCTTTAATAAAAAATATCCTAAATTTCCAATTGCAGGAGGCATTTTTAATTTTGTTTTTAGAAAAAATTTTATTTCATTTGTATTAATTGAAATGTAGATTTTAAATGGTTTTAGCCATCCATTAATTTTTGAAATTGAAAAAATAAATTCAAGCCAAGATTTTTCATCTACATTTGTTTCTGTTAATAAAATTTCGTAAGTATATTTATATCTCAAAATAATACACTCCTATCTTTTTTATATTTCTATTATCATTTTAACAAATATAAATGAAAAAAAACTGACTTTTTATATATCAAAAAAATCAGTTTTATATTAATCTTCAATTGCAATTAAAAAATCTGTAATTTCATCATGATAGTACTCAAGTTCTGGTAAATTTTTCAAATTATATTTACAACTAGGTAAAAATTCATTATAAAATTTTGCAGACATATTTTGAATATCTATAGGATTTTGAGAAGGAATTTCTAGTTTAATCCATTTAGATTTTTGAAAAGTATATTTTGTAAATTCACGAATTTCTTTTTTATATAAAACCCAATATTCAAAATTATCACTAATAAATCTATCTTCATAAATTATCATACCAAAATCTGGATTTCCGTAAATTTTTTGATATTTTTCTTCAAATTTATTATAAAAATTTGGAGCATCTTTATGGATTGTATTATAAGTAGTTTTTATCCCTTTTCCGTAAATTGTAAATTCATTTAACTGAATTATGGAGTATTCTATATTTTCTGCTTTAGTTTCTGTTTCTTGAAAGTGGAGGATAGGAAATACTTTTAATTTTTCTGAATTTTTCGAAACTTCGCTTGGCTTTATTCCGTGAAATCTTTCAAAGGCTCGAGAAAAAGATGTGGAACTTTCGTAATTGTATTTTATAGCAATATCCATTATTCTATTTGAGTTACTTAATAATTCAATTCCTGCATTAGAAAGCCTACGGTTTCTAATATAATCTGCTACAGATATATTAGCAATTAAGTCAAATACTCTTAAAAAAGTATATTCATTAACACCAACAATTTTAGCAAGATAACTATAAGAAATAGTATCTTCAAGGTTGTTTTCAATATATTTTATTACTTCATTTAAACTTTTATAAATATTCATAAACTAATTATAGCATTAATTACTTATAAAAATCAAATTTTACTTATAAATTTTATTATGATATAATGTTTATATTAGGACGAGGAAAATATGATAATAAAAGAATTATTAAAAAAGGGATTTAATGAATTAAAAAATACTCATGATTACATGTTAAAAGCAAAAATATTATTAGCATATTGTTTAGGAGAAAGCAAGGAATATTTGATAATTCACTATAATGATGAAGTAAATAGTAAAGTAGAGGAGAATTACTTAAAAGGTATCCAAAGATTAAAAAATGGTGAGCCACTTCAATATATTATACAAAAAGCTGAATTTTTTGGATTAGAATTTTTTGTAGATAAAAATGTTTTAATTCCTCAGCCAGATACAGAGATTTTAGTAGAAGAGGTTTTAGAAAAATTTTCAGATAAAAAAGAAATACTTGATTTATGTACAGGAAGTGGGGCAATAGCAATTTCACTTAAAAAAAATCTAATTAATTCTCAAGTATATGCAAGTGATATTAGTTATAAAGCTTTAGAAATAACTAAAAAAAATGCTAAAATAAACTTGGTAGATATTAATTTAATTAAGTCTGATTTATTTGAAAATATAGATAAAAAGTTTGAACTTATAGTGTCTAATCCACCATATATTGAAAGCGATTTAATAAATCAATTATCACTTGAAGTGCAATCTGAACCAATATTAGCTTTAGATGGAGGAAAAGATGGTTTAGATTTTTATAGGAGAATAATAAAAGATGCAAAAAAATATCTAAAAAAAGATGGAATTTTAATTTTAGAAATTGGTTTTAATCAAAAAGAGAATGTAATTAATATTCTCGAAAAAGAGGGATATATAGAAATATATAGTAAAAAAGATTATTCAGGAAATGACAGAATTGTAATACGGAAAAAAATAGGGGGAAAATAAATGTCTTTTTCGTCACAAATAAAAGAAGAATTAAGCAAATTAAATAATTTTAAGGATAAAGAGATTTTAAAAGCAGAGCTTTTGGGCTATATGCTAACATGGAACATGAAACATGAAGATGAGAAAATAGTTTTTTTAACTGAAAATGAATATAATATAGAAAGGTTTTATAGAATTTTATTTAATTTAAATATAGATTATGAACCAGAAATTAAGGGCAAATTTTTTAAAACAATACTTGAAAAAAGCGAAGTTACTGATGGTATATTAAATCTTAGTTTAAATACAAAAAATGAAATATTAAGAGCTATTGTTAGGGGAACTTTTTTAGCAACAGGTTCTATTAATAATCCTGAAAAGAAATATCATTTAGAAATTATTTTTGAAAATAGGAAAAATGCAGAATATATTTTAAATATTTGTAAGGATAATAATGTTAAACTAAAGATTCTAGAGTCAAAAGGTAAGACAATTTTATATATTAAAGAAGGTGAAGAAATATCTAGATTTTTGGCTTTAATTGGTGCAAATAATGCTGTTATGAGCTTTGAAGATATAAGAATTAAGCGAGAAATGAAAAATAATGTAAATCGACTAGTAAATTGTGAAACTTCAAATTTAAACAAAACAATAAATGCCTCTTTAAAACAAGTTAATGACATAAAGTTAATAAAAAAAATGAACAGATTTAGTGAACTTTCAGAAGAATTAAGAATTATTTGTAATTTAAGGCTAGAGTATCCAGAAGCTACGTTAAAGGAATTAGGAGAGTATTTGAATCCACCACTTGGAAAATCAGGAGTAAATCACAGAATGAAAAAAATTCATGAAATAGCAGAGGAGTTAAAAAAATGAAAACACTTGGATTATATATACATATTCCTTTTTGTAAGAAAAAATGTGATTACTGTGATTTTGTTTCTTTTTCAGGAAAAGATCAAAATATTGAATTTTATTTCAAAGCATTGAAATTAGAAATAGAAAAGTCATCTATAGAAGCAAAAGATTATTTTATAGATACAATTTATTTTGGTGGTGGAACTCCATCATATATTGAAAGTAAATATTTAATTGATATTTTAAATGTAATTAAGGAAAATTATAATATTTTACAAAATGCTGAAATTACAATTGAGGTTAATCCAGGTAGCGTAACAGAAGAGAAACTTAAAAGTTATAAAGAAGTTGGAATTAATAGATTGAGTATAGGACTTCAAAGTACAAAAGATAGGCTTTTAAAATTAATTGGAAGAATTCATAATTACAATGAATTTTTAGAAACATACAGATTAGCTAAACAAATACGGATTTAATAATATTAATGTAGATTTAATGTTAGGGCTCCCAACTCAAACTTTAGAGGAGCTTATAAGTTCAGTTCGTGAAATAATTTATTTAAATCCTGAACATATTTCTCTTTATTCTTTAATTTTAGAGGAAAAAACATTACTATTTGAAAAGGTTAAAGATGGAAAATTAAAACTTATAGACGAAGAATTAGAAAGAAAAATGTATTGGAAAACAAATAAACTATTAAAGCAGTCTGGTTTTAATCATTATGAAATTTCAAATTTTGCAAAAGAAGGTTTCGAATCTAAACATAATATAAATTGTTGGCAACAAAATGAATATTTAGGTTTTGGAGTAGCTGCCCACTCTTATATCCAAAATAAGCGATTTTCAAATATAACAAATTTAGAAGAGTATATTGATAATATTGTTAATAATCAATTTGATAAAAATAGGACAATAGAAGAAATTCAAGATAAACAAGCAAAAGCAAAAGAATATATGCTACTTGGATTTAGAATTTTAAGAGGAATCTCAATTTCTGAATTTGAAAGAAAGTTTGGAATAAATCCACTTTTTTATTTTAGATTTGAAATAAGTAAGTTAGAAGGAGAAAAACTAATTGAAGTTGATTTAGATAATATAAGACTTACTAAAAAAGGAATAGATTTTGCTAATTTTGTATTTGAAGAATTTGTATGATTCTATTTTAAACTTTTAACTAAAGGACTTATACGTTGTAAATTGTAACTTTACAAGAAAAATAAGACAAAAAAAGCAATATATACTATTGCTTTTTTTGAGCATTATTGATATATTTATATATAATATTGAAATATAATGTCGAAATAGTTTCTTTTTAGTAAGAAAGGGTTTTAATTTAATGATTGAATTTAAAAATGTAAGCAAAGTTTATTCTACTGGAACAGAAGCAGTACATGATGCAACTTTTACAATAGAAAAAGGAGAATTTGCATTTTTAGTTGGTTCATCTGGATCAGGAAAATCTACTTTGATAAAATTAATTTTAAAAGAAGAAGAGGCAAACTCAGGAAATATAATTATTAATGGAAAAGATATTACTTTTTTAAAACCAAAAAGAGTTCCATATTTAAGAAGAAGTATGGGAGTTGTTTTCCAAGATTTTAGATTACTTCCAGATAAAACAGTTTATGAAAATGTTGCATTTGCTATGTATATTGTTAAGGCTACTCCAAAACATATTAGAAGACAAGTTCCAATGGTATTAGCTTTAGTAGGGTTAAGTGACAAAGCAAAAATGTTCCCAAATGAATTATCTGGTGGTGAGCAACAAAGAGTAGCTTTAGCTCGTGCTTTAGTAAATAATCCAAGTATGATAATTGCAGATGAGCCAACACGGTAATTTAGATCCTGATACAGCATGGGATATAATGAATTTACTAAACGATATTAATTCGAGGGGTACTACAGTTGTTATGGCTACACATGCAAAAGATATTGTAAATTCAATGAAAAAAAGGGTTATACAAATAAATAAAGGTATAATTGTTAGAGATGATAAAAAAGGTGGGTATAATAGTGAGGTATAATGGAATTACATATTTAATTTCAGAAGGTTTTAGTAATGTTTTTAAAAATAAAAAAGGTACGACAACATCGTTAATTACAATGATTTGTACAATGTTTATGTTTGGAGTTACTTTTGCCATTGGTCAAAATGTAAATTATATAATGGAACAAGTTAAGCAACAACAAGGTATAGAGGTATTTATTTTAAATGATGCTACAGATGAAGATGTTAATATACTTGGAGAAAAGATAAAAAAATTAGATGGGGTAAGTACAGCTACTTATAAAAGCAAGCAAGAAGCCTTAGATTCTGTAAAAGAGTCTTTTAAAGATTATCCAGAAGCAATTGCTGGTTATGAAAATGATTATATTTTTCCAGCATCATATATTGTAAAATTAACAGATTTAAATAAGGCAGAGGAAGTTGAAAATGCTATAGAAGAAATGGAAAGCGTAAAAAATATAAGAAGTAGCAATGATACTATAAATACTTTAATAAAAATTGCAAATGGAATTAGAATAGCAATTGCTGTTGTTTTTGTTGGTTTACTAATAATAGCAATAACAATTATTTCAAATGCAATAAAATTATCTGTTCATAATAGAAGAAAAGAAATTTCAATTATGAAATATGTAGGTGCAACAAATAGTTTTATTAGAGGACCATTTTTAGTAGAAGGTGTAATAATAGGTATTTTTGCTGCTTTTGTAACTGTTATTTTAATTACTTTTACGTATGATGCAGTTGCTACGCAAATTGTGACTTCTCAAGTATTACAGGTAATGAATGTAACTTTATTGCAATATTCTGAAATCTTAAAACTAATTATTATAGTTTATGTGGTTTTAGGTGTTGGTATTGGAATGATAGGTAGCGGTCTATCAATGAGAAAGTATTTGGAGGTATAGCAAAATAAATGAAAACAATTATTAAAATTAATTTAATTACGCTTTTAATTTTAGTAATATTTTGTTTAAATTGTATATCTGTTTTTTCAGCAGAGGAAATTGAATTTGAAACAGAAAATTCTGAAGGAGAATATATTAAAGATTCATTTTCAGAGGTAAAAAATGATGAAGAAAATAAGAGTAATGAAGAAACTGAGCTAGATTCATTAAAAAATCAAAAAAACAATCTAGATAATACATTATCTAACACATATATGCAACTTAGTATAGTTCAAAGTCAGCTATCAGAATCATTATATGAAATAGAGCAATTAGATCTTCAAATAATCCAAAAAAACGAAGAAATAGAAGAGTTAGAAAGAGAAGAAAAAAAGGTTTTAGCTTCAATAGAGGTTGCTCAAAAAACTTTAGCCGAAGCTCAAGAAAAATATGAAATACAAAAAAAACAATTAGATGAAAGATTAGTTGCAACTTATGAAATGGGACCTACTACATATTTAGACATGTTATTAAAATCTAAAAATTTAAGTGATTTCTTATCTAATTATTATAGAATATCTGAAATTGCCAAAGTAGATCAAAACTTAATAGAATCTTTTTGTGAAGTATCAAAAAAAATTAAAGAAATAAAAACAACATTAAATACTAACAAAAAAATACTTGAGCAATCAAGGATTGCAAACGAAGAATTAAAAATTGTTTTAGAAAATTTAAAAATTGTTCAAAATGGGAAAGTAGATAGCTTAAATACTGAAGATAGAGCTATTCACGAAAAAATTGAAGCATATCAATCGGAATTAGAAGCTATTGAATCTGAAATTAGACTTTTATCATTATCTTATGTTGGAGCAGAATATGTTGGCGGTGTTATGGCTTGGCCTGTACCAGGTTATACTAGAATAACTTCTAAATATGGAATGAGGACACATCCAATTACAGGAATTTATAAACTACATACAGGAACAGATATTGGAGCACCAACAGGAGCAGATTTTGTTGCAGCAAATGATGGAATTGTTATTAAGGCTTGCTATAATGGAGCTTATGGAAATATGGTTATTTTAGATCATGGTGGTGGAATACAAACATTATATGCACATGGCTCAGAAATTTTAGTAGAAGAAGGTCAAATTATTACAGCAGGTACACCAGTATTAAAAGTTGGATCAACAGGATATTCTACAGGAGCTCATGCACATTTTGAAGTTAGAATTAATGGTAATCCAGTAGAGCCGTTAGACTATATTACTTCTTATGTTACAAAAGTTGATGAAGAGAATTCGGACAATAATCATGATAATATTGAGATTTTAAATATGGAGGAAAAATCGGAAAATGAATAATAATATTATTTTAAAAAATACATATATTGTTATTATATTATTAATTATTTTTATATTTCCTATTTCAATTTATGCAACTTCAAGAAGTGAGTTAGAAAATCAATCTCAAGAACTTGACAAAAAAATTCAAGAAACACATACCGAAATTCAGGGAGTAAAATCTCAAATGTCAAAAGAGCTTACTCAGATTAACAGATTGAATATTCAAATTACTGAATATCAAAGTGAAGTTGAGGATTTAGAAAATAAAATAACAGGATTAGAGTCTGAAATTTCTGAAAAAAATTCATTTATTGCTCAAAAAGAAGCTGATTTTGCTGAAAAGAAAGCTATATTAGAAAAAAGACTTGTTGCAATTTATGAAGCAGGTAATACTTCCTATTTAGATATGCTTTTGAGCTCGAAAGGATTATCAGATTTTATTTCTAAATATTATTTAATTACAGAACTTACAAATTGTGATAATGAATTATTATCTTCAATAGAAGAAGAAAGAGCAGTAATTGCTTTAGAAAGAGATGAATTAAATTCAAAAAAAGATCAGGTTGAACAAGCTAAAAATACTGCTGAAAGGAAAAAGAATACACTAAATTTAACAATAAGTGAAAAAAATGTAATGGTATCTAGTTTATCTGCAGAAGAGAAAGAATTAGAAGCACAATTAGAAGAATTGGAAGAAGATAAAAGGGCAATTACTAGAGAACTTTCAAAATATGCTTCAAGTGGTGGTAGTATAACACCTGTTGCACCAAGTGCTGCAGGATATATAAGCCCACTTGCAGGAAAAACAAAAGCAAATATTACAACAGGATTTTATGGATATAAAGGTCATACAGGAGCAGATTTCGCTTGTAGTAGTGGAACACCAGTACTAGCTGTAAAAGCTGGAACAGTAATAACATCTACAGCTCTTCGTAGGTCTAATGGATCATATAGAAGTTATGGTGAATATGTAGCAATAAATCATCATGATGGAACAATTACATTATATGCTCACATGTTATCTGGTTCAAGAACTGTAAATCAAGGTGATGTTGTTGTTCAAGGACAACAAATAGGTCAGGTTGGTTCAACTGGAAATTCAACAGGACCTCATTTACATTTTGAAGTTAGAGTTGGAACCAATGCAACAGCTGTTAATCCATCTCAATACTTACCATAGTTTTAATATAATATGAGAATATTAGACATATTAAAACATAACTTTTTAATATAATTTATTTTAATAAATGGAGGATACAAAATGGATTCATACGAAAAAAAGCAATTACAATATAAATATATTCTTATAACGGTAATACTAGTTTGTTTAGTAGCAATAATATCTTCTACTGTAACATATCATTATTATTTTGATAATAACAGTTTAAAAAAATATACTGTTGAATCAAATTCTACATCAGATGAAACAATAGATGCAATTTCTAATACGCTAAAGGGATTTAGAAAGATTATTGACAGTAATTTTAAAGGGAAAATAGATGAAGCTAAACTTCTTGATGGAGCTATTAAAGGTTATGTTAATGGATTAGATGATAAATATTCTGAATATATGACAGCAGAAGAATGGGAAGAGTTTCAAACAATTGCTCTTGGAGATTTTGAAGGAATTGGAATATATGTAAGCTTAGACAAAAACAATAATGTTGTAATTTTATCTACTATAAAAGAATCTCCAGCAGAAGCTATAGGACTTAAAGAAAAAGATGTTATAGTAGAGGTAGATGGAGAAAATGTACTTGGAGTTAAAGATGCTTCAGAAGTAACTTCAAAAATTAAAGGACCATCAGGTACAAAAGTTCATTTAAAAATTGCTAGGGGAGATGAATATTTAGAATTTGATGTTAATAGAGATGTAGTAAAAATATATCATGTTGATTCAAAAATTATAGAAGATGATATTGGATATATTTCATTATATACTTTTGATACAGATTGTTCAGTAGAAGTTGAGAAAGCAATAAAAGAATTAGAGAAAGAAGGCGCAAAAAAAATAATTTTAGATTTAAGAAATAATACAGGTGGATTGGTTTCAGAGGCATATAAAATTTCAAATTTATTTATTCCAAAAGATAAAGATATATTAATTACAGAATATTCTAACGGAACAAAAGAAATAAGTAAAACAAAATCTAACAATATTTCAAACATGGAGCTTATACTTTTAGTTAATGAATATTCAGCTAGTGCATCTGAAATTTTAGCTGGTGCGTTAAAGGATAATAATAGAGCAAAAATTGTTGGAACTACTACTTATGGAAAAGGAATAATTCAACAAGTATTTTCACTTTTAGATGGTAGCGTACTAAAACTTACTATTGCAGAATATTATACTCCAAATGGAACTAAAATACATGAAATTGGTTTAGAGCCAGATGTAAAAGTTGAATTACCTGATATTGAAGATGAGAAGGATTTTGTTGATACACAACTTAATAAAGCAATAGAATTACTTAAATAGACAAATAATAAAAAGTACCTATAATTGAATTATTTTTTATTACAATTCAATTATAGGACTTTTGTTTTTAACAATTAATTAATTGTTAAAAATTTTAAAAATATCTGTAAATGATTTTTGAAAATATCTTGACAAACTTTAATATAAATTGTATAATTTCTATTGTTGATAAAAATAATAATATACCAGTTTTATGCAGATGTGGCGGAACTGGCAGACGCACAGGACTTAAAATCCTGCGGTTGAATAAACCGTACCGGTTCGATTCCGGTCATCTGCACCAAAAAGTATTGTTTTATATAGTTTTATAAAAAATTATATAAAATTATAAATCCCCTAAAATGCCAGTTTTAAGGGGATTTTAATTTTTAAACTTTTATAAAAATTTATATAGAATTATAAAAAATTAGAAAAATCACATTAAAATTACATTAAAAAGTATATATAATTACATTAAAAAGTTAGGAACACAATTTTCCTAACTTTTTTTTGAAATATTTTACAAAAATACGGCAGATGAGCGAATTAGTGAAGGCTACATTGACTGATATAGCAATATAATTAGAATAAAATGATAATTTTTAATGTGATTTTAATGTAATTTTATGCAACTAATAATAATTTTTTCATAGATGAGGAAAGTAACTTATTTTCTTTATAATAATCGCGTAAACCATCTAATTTTTGTCTTTTGTATTTATCCAATATATGACCATAAGTTTGTTCGATTTGAAGCGTTGTAGTATGGCCTAGTAAATTTGCAATTGTCATTAAATCCATTCCACTTTCAATACATCTAGTTGTAAAAGTATGTCTAGTCATGTGAATATGACATCCTTTTGGAAGCTCAAGTTTTACTCCAGCTTCGCGGCAAATTCTTTTGAAAATATCTGTTATTTGAGAATGATTAATATAACTACCATCTTTTTTACAAAAAAGTAGTTGTTCTTTATTATAAGGATTATTTTTGGCGATTTCGATTTGTTCTTTTATAATGGACTCGACTATTTTTTCTTCAAATACACCAAAAGGTATAAGGCGAAAGTCAGGTTTATTTTGCTTTCTTTTTTTCTTACCAGTTTTTGTAGCTGTTCCAATAATAATTTTTCTTTCCTTATTTTTAGTTAAAGTTCGTTCTATTTTAATTTGTTTTAATTCTAAATTTATATGATCGTCTATATTAAGAGCACCCATTTCTCCAATTCTCATTCCTGTTAATAAACCAATAATAATTATATTTTTAATAGTTTTGCTATCATAAGAATTCTTATTTGAGCGAATTAAATTGTTACTTGTGATATATTTCATCAAAGTAATTTGTTCATGTACTTCAAATGGTATGACTTCTTGAACATCTAAATCACTAATAGGCATTCTTACTTTTAACATGGGGTTATCAGCATGTATAATTTCTTTATCAATTTCTGCAGTTTCATATGCAATTTTTATTAATGCTAAAATTTGTTTTATGCAACTTTGACTTAAATATACTTTTGAATCTATAAAGTCTTGTATATCGTCTTTCGTTAATTTTTGCATTGGAATATCTCCAATATCACTATTTTCAATATGAACTAAATTGTCTAAATCTCGCTGATAAGTGTTTTCACCAATTATTTTTGAGGACAGTTTGCTATCTAAAATTTTTAATATTTTTTGAGATAGAGTAATTCCATATTTTTTGACATATGCTTTTGTTTGTACTTTAGCTTCTGTTTCTTTTTTCTTTTGAACAGCATCTTTTCGTTTCTTTTCATTTGCAACGGTGGTTTGCTTTCCATTTATTGTTATTTGTGCTTGATTTCTATCATAACAATAAAATCTATCACAGTAATTCAAACATTCTGTTTTGCATTCCTCACATTTTTTACATTTATCATATCCAGTACGATTATTACAAGCAGTTCTGTCTTTACAATTTTTACATATTGAACATTCTTCAGGTAAGAATTTTTTTCTCTTTTGTTTAGCGATAGTATTATAAATACAACCCTCGCCATTAGTGTTTCTTGTTCCTTTTTTATTCATGATAAAAAATCCTCCATTTTTCAAAATATTTTATATAAACACTTGAAAAGTGGAGGACATTTATATATAATACAAATGTAGTCACTTTTCAAAGTGATTGCGTCCTGGATAATGTGTGGTGTCCGCAAAAACAATACACATTATCCTTTTTATTTTTATTCATATATATCACAATTAAAAGTTAATCTTATGTTGTTTATAGTTTTATTCTTATAATTAAATTTTATTTCAGGTATACTAGTATCTTTTATTATAATTGTTGATCCAGTATTTTGTTGGCTTGTTATATCAAATTTTTTTGCATTAAATAATGAATATATGGTGTTCTCAGACAAATCTTTAATAGTAAAATCTTTAAAAATCATAATTCTAACTAATTGATTTTCAAAAAAATCATATTGATAAGTATTAGAATTATAATATAAAGAGGTAATTTGCATTGAAGAATACTGATTTTTTTCATAATTCCATGTATCTTCTGATTCTGGATTTCCAATTTTATCAATTAAAGATTCTTTACTTATTGTGTTTACACCATTTATATAAAATTCATTAACATCAATAATAGGTGTTATAGCATTAGTAGAAGTTTGTTTTGTATTATTATATGAATTGTTTGATGTTATTGCAGTAATCATTCCCATAAATATGAGGAATAGAAAACTAAAAAGAATATATTTTTTTAAATTTATTTTCTTTTTTCCCTTATTTTGTTTTTTTATTTTAGATAGAGAACTTCCACAATTAGGACAAAAATTTGCTTTTTCTTCAATTTCTTTACCACAATTTTTACAATACATTATTATACTCCTTTCTTTTTAAAAGCACTTTTATTTTCGGCTTTTATTACTTTACCTAGCACTTTTATTTTATTTAAGTCTGTGATTTTTAAGTCAATATTCTTATAATAACCATTCATAGCAGAGAGTATATAATATGTTTTATCTTCACTTAAATTAAATTTTCTAATAGTATTATGATTATCCATATTGATTAGTAGGGTAGCACCATCTTCTATATAATCTTGTTTATATACTAGTGCTATGTCACCAATATCTAATAAAGGATACATGGCATCATCTTCAGAAGTAAATTCAAAATAATTTGTATTTGAGTTTAATACTGAATGACGCAAATTAACTAACTTATTAGAAATATTTTCATTTATTTTTATAAGATCATTGTATAAATCTACTATAGTTAAATTTTCATCAAATGAAGAAGTCGATATTTGTTCAGCAAAATTATTAATTTGAGAAACAATATTAGCTTGTTTCTCATTTCGATTTATCAATATTTTTTTTAAATGTTCAAGATCACTATTATCTAAATGATATTTATCTAATAAAAATAAATTATCGTCAAAAATTTTATTTGAAATAATTTGTTCTGAAGTATTAGAATTTAAATAACCACAAATTCCCATTAGTTCATCGTAGTTGGTTATTCCTCTAGATGCATTAGCAATTTTTTCTAGAATTTTTGGAGTGGGAGGGGAAGGGATTTTCATATTGATATATTTTGATAAATAACTTCTTCCAACCTGAGCACTTGAGGCAAATGCTACTGTACTACCATATAAATCTACAATTTTAGATAAAATTATACTAAATTTTTTTTGTTCAAACACAATAAATACCTCCTTGCAAACTATTATAATACGGTGTGAAAAAAAAATCAACAAAAAATGTGAAAAAAAAATACAAAAAACTATTGACAATGATTTACGATAAGTATATAATGCAAGTGTGAAAAAAAAGCACAGAAAGAAAGGAGTGATTATTGTGGCTGCACAAATGGAAGCAAAAGTAGGAAAAGTTAAAGAACTAATCAGAGAAAAATTCCATGATAATAATACATATTTTTCTAAAGAAATAGGAATAGGAAGAGAATATATAAGTGCAATTGTAAACGAAAGAATAAGTGCAGATAGCCCCAAATTTTGTAATGCACTTATAGTTTATTGTGAGAAAAATAACCTTGACTATAAAGAATATGTGCAAATATCATAATTTTTTTTAATATAAGTGTGAAAAAAAAGCACAGAAAGAAGGTGAGAATATGAATTTGTTTCAAGAATGTACAACAGATGAAATTATTGAAAAAATTAAAAATGCGGACACCACACAAAAAGGAGGAAGAAATAATTGAAAAGAAAAAAAACAGCTACGATGACTTGGGAAAATGCACCTGATACGATTGGAGTTGAAGAACTAATGGAAATATTAGGTGTTGGAAAAAATTATGCAAGTAATATTTTTAATAGTAGAGGATTTCCAAAAATTGAACAAATTGGAACTTCACTAAAAGCAGATAAGGAAGCGGCAAGATTATTTTTACAGGGATTTAAAATTAAAGAAAATCCCAAAAATGCAATGGAATATATGATTTTACTAGAATTAAAAAAATTAAATAAACAAATGGAAGGAGTTAAAACAAATGAAAAATTTGAAATTACTAATGATTAATCTGGTCCTCATTATGTTATTTAATTCACTGCCGAATATGAAAATTGAATTAAAAGAAGATATGGTCCCGACATCAATGTCGGTAGATAAACAAATAACAAGTAGAAGTGGGAAATTAAGAATTGAACAGCTTGATACATATGTGAACTGTACTGAACAGTTAGAAGTACAAACTACGACAGAAATGTCGGAGCTTGCAACAACATATTCTGAAAATTGTATTAACTTAATTAAAAAATATGAAGGTTTTAGGGAAAATGCTTATAAGTTAGAAGGCGAAAAAAACTGGACAATAGGATATGGACATTCTGGAACAGATGTAAAAGAAGGACAAACTATAACGGAAGAAGCAGCAGAAAGACTTTTAATTGCAGATGTTCAAGGAGCTTGCGATTATATTTTAACAAAAGTCGAGCATTTACAATTAACCCAAAATGAATTAGATGCATTAGTTAGTTTTACATATAACTGCGGAATAGGAAACTTTAATAAATTAACAAAAGATAGAAACAAAGAAGAAATAGTAGAACATATTGAGGCTTATAACAATGGTGGTATGAAAGGTTTAGTAAAAAGAAGAACAGAAGAAAAAGAATTATTTTTAGGAGGAACAAAAAATGAAGAAATATAAGGGAAAAGTATTGAAGTATATAGGAATAGTATTATTTGTAACAATGATGGTTTTAATATATTTAGTAAGTCCAAAAATTACAGCTGAAATTCAAAATATAGCTAAATTTATTTATGAGATAGATAGCAATTATATAACTAGAATTGTAGAGCTTATTTTGGCAGTATCATTAATTTTAACAGTATTTATGACAAAGAAAAAATAGAAAGGAAAAAACAAATGATAGAGTGTTATCAAGAATTATTAAATGAATGTATTGATATTCAAGAACACAACAGAATTGTTGAAGTATTTAAAAAAGTAAATGAATTTATGAGAGGAGGAGATCAAATGTTAGGTAAACATAGTTATGAAGTTCAAAAAATTAGAAAGCTAGAAGAAGAAAAGCAAGAATTACTGGCAATTATTTCAAGAAAAGATAAAGAAATTACAGACATAAAGAAAGAATGCATCAAACAATTTGAACAAATTAGAGATTTATGTTTTGCAAATGAATATAACGGACATAATAATCCAATTGCAAAATTAAGAAAAATTGAAGAAATAGCTTCTAATAATTTTTCAGCATTAGTAGTTGATATAGTTATTTCTGAGTCAGATGAAAATAAAAAAGCAAAAATAATAGAACTACCAAATACCGACCAAAGTAATTAAATAGTTCTATATAAAACACTTATATAAATGCTCTAAATTTATTCTAGCATATAGAATTTGAATTTGCAAGAGCGGAAAAGAGGAAAAATGGGAAGATTAAAATTACAAGATAGCATACAACAGGTAATGTTTAGTTTTTCTGGTGGAAATCCAGGTGCATTAAATTTTTTATTCGAATTAATTAAAGCAGATGAACAAAATTTTTTTAAAGATTTTATGACAATAGATAAGATGCAATTATATGAAAATAAACTATATATGTTATGGAATGATTGTTGTAAACGAGATATTCAAAAAGCTAAAAAAGTACTATATCTATATAGAATAGGAAAGATATCTTCAAAAGATATAGATGAAAGAATAAAAAATGTAGGATATGGACAAAGTTTTGATGATTTATTAGAAGGGAGCAATTAGTTATGAAATATTGTAGTATTTACGGAAAAGAATTTGAAGGTTGGGGAAATAATGCTAGACCAGTAAATGAAGGAACATGTTGTGATAATTGTAACACAAATATAGTAATTCCAAGAAGAATACAGGACCATATGAATAGTATAAAAGGAAGGGAGAATAATTGTGGAAATTAGAATTTATAATTTAAAATTAAAAAATTTTAAAGGAATTAAAGATTTAGAAATAGTATTTGATGGAAAAAATACCAATATTTATGGTAAAAATGCAACTGGAAAAACAACTGTATTTGATGCTTTTAAATGGTTATTTTTTGATAAAGATAGTAATGATAGAAAAGATTTTAATGTTAAAACTTTAGATGCAAATAATAAACCTATTCATTACTTGGAGCATGAAGTAGAAGCAACATTAATAATTGATGGACAAGATGTAAATTTTAGGAAAATGTTACAAGAAAAATGGGTAAAAAAGAGAGGACAAGAACAGCAAGAATTCTCTGGGCATGAAACAAGCTATTGGATCGATGAAGTGCCAGTAAAAAAGAAAGATTATGAAGAAAAAATCAATACAATTATACCTGAAAATTTATTTAAATTGATAACAGATCCTTCATTTTTTAACAACCAGATGTCATGGAAAGAAAGACGTGAATTATTAATAAACATTTCTGGAACTACTATTACAGACGATATGATATTAACTTCTGATGAACAATTTACAAGTTTAAAAGAAAATTTGGAAGGTAGATCCATAGATGATTATAGTAAAGTTTTAGCTTCAAAAATAAAAGAATTAAATAGACAAAAAGAAACTATACCTGTAAGAATAGATGAGCTTACAAAAACTCTTATAACAGAACATAATATCAATTATGAAGAATTAGAAAATGAAAAGAAAAAATATAATGAAGAATTACAAAAAATTGAATTGGAAATGACAGATATACAATCTAGAGTACAGGAAAACATGAAAAAAGCTGACCAATTAGCGAAAGCTAAAAATGAATTAAATAATTTGAAATTTAAACTTGAAATTGAACATAATCAGAAATATTCTCAAAAATCGATAAATCTTCAAAATGAAAAATCAATGTTAGAAAATAACTTAAGAAGAAAAAAACATGAATATGAAGATTTAGAGTTGCAAATTGAAAATGATACAAAAAGAAAAGATGAACTATATAAAAAATGGGATGAAATTATTAATTTGAAATTAGAATTTGATCCAAATTCATTTATATGTCCAACATGTAAAAGAGAATATGAAACAGATAAAATCGATGAAATGAAAAAAGAATTTGCAAATAATTTACATATTCATAAAGAATCCGAAAAACAGGCAATCAATAAAGAAGGACAAACATTGAAAGCTAGAATAGAAGAAAATACTAGCACAAAGGAAAAAATCCAAAGTGAAATAAATGAGTTTGATATCAAATTACAGGAAGTAAATAAGCAACTTGCTGATATTGAAAGACAACAATCGAATAGTGAAGATTTTGATGTTACAATACTTCCACAATACCAGGAGAAGATAAAAGAAGTAGAAAACTTAGAACAGATTGTTAATAAAATAGTTGCAAGTGATACAACTGAAATACAACACAAAAAATCAAATATTATGGAACAAATAAATAATATTGATAGGCAATTAAATGAAAGAGATGTACAAGAAAAAACAAAAATGCGTATTTCTGAATTAGAAAAAGAAGAAGAAGAAATATCACAGAAAGTACAAGAACTAGAATCGCAGCAATTTCAAATAGAACAATTTATTAAAACAAAAGTTGAATTGTTAGAAAATGCTATAAACAGTAATTTTGAAATTGTTAAATTTAGATTATTTAAAACACAAATTAATGGTGGATTAGAAGAATGTTGCGATACTTTAGTAAATGGAGTTCCATATTCTGATGTAAACAATGCTCATAAAATAATTGCAGGATTAGATATTATAAAAACTTTATCTAAATTTCATAATAGAACAGCACCAATATTTATAGATAACAGGGAGAGCATAAATACTTTATGTGTAATAGATGCTCAAATAATTAGTTTAGTAGTAACTGAAGATCCTAAATTAAGAATTGAGGTGGGATAGATGAAAAAAATGCAATATAGAGTTTATGAATCCTATGCATTTACAAAAAATGAAAAAGAAAAGATGCTTATAAATCGAGAAATATATAACGAACTAAAAACAGAATACAAAATACTAAAAATTAGTGATGTAGACCATAGAATGCCAACAAAAGAAGAATTGGAAAAAAACGATATAGTTTATTCAAGAAAAGCATGTTATGGACATGGAGAATATAAAATTTATAAATGTCCAGAAACGGTACAATTAGATGAATTAGCACTAATATGTGATGATGGTAATTTATGTTTTGGATATAGCGGAAGTAGAAATAAAATAACAGTATTTGAAGATTAGGAGGAACCAATGTCAAAAAAAGAAGAGGTAATTGTAATATTTGTAAAAAAAGATAATGAGCATGGTATTAGTGTTCATGTTAATAATACAGAGACAATAAATGTTTTAATAGGAATTGCCGAAACAATACAATTAATAACAACAAATTCAAACCAAAGTAGAGAACAAGTTATGTCAGATATAAATAAAATTTTGGATATATTAGAAGAAAAAGAAATAGGAGGAAAAGAAAATGAATAATGAAACAATTTTAAAAATATCAAGTAAATCAAATCCAAGTTCTGTTGCTGGAGCAATAGTTGGTGTATTTAACGAAAACAAAAAATCAAGAGTAGAGTTGCAAGCAGTTGGAGCTGGTGCAGTAAATCAAGCTGTAAAGGCAATAGCAATCGCAAGAGGGTTTGTTGCTTCAACAGGTGTTGATCTAGTATGTATACCAGCATTTAATACAATAAAAATTGAAAACGAAGATAGAACTGCTATGAAATTTATAGTAAGGGGGATTAACTAATTATGAGTAATGAAATAGTAAAAAAAGAGGATACACAATTACAAGAAAGAAAACCAACAGCAAGTGAAAGATTTACAAATATGGTAGTAAATGAGTTTCAAGGAAATATAGGCCAATTAAATTTAAATGAATATCAAAAACAATTGATTAGGAATTATTTTATAGGAATCGATAATGCACTAAAAATAGCTGAAACAAGTCGTTCATATAATAAGAAGAAAGCAAATGATCCAACAGTAACTTGGGATAATGTAAATATGAATAAATTAGCCGTTGATGTAGTGCAGAATGCAAAAATGGGATTAGATATGTCTATTGCTAATCATCTTCATGTAGTACCATTTAAGAACGGAAAAACAAATAAATATGATTTAACTTTAATGCCAGGATATGAAGGTTTAAAATATATTGCCGCAAATTTTGCTTTGTATAAAGTAGCGGACATAAAAGTTGAACTAGTACATGAAAATGATGTGTTCCAACCAACATATAAAAACAATATTGAAGGATATGAATTTAAAATAACAAATCCATTTTCAAGAGGTAATGTAATAGGTGGATTTGGATATATAAGATACGAAAATGAAGTACATAACAAATTAATTGTAATGTCTGTAGATGAATTGTTAAAAAGGAAACCATCAACTGCATCTCCAGAATTTTGGGGAGGACAAAAGGATAAATGGGAAGATGGTAAAAAAGTTGGAACAGAAGAAATTGAAGGTTGGACAAACGAAATGTTATACAAAACGATGGTAAGAGCAACATGTAAAAAAGTAACAGTAGATCCAAAAAAAGTAAATGATAGTTACATATATGTGATGGAATCAAATGAAAATTATTATATAGAAAATCAAGAGGAAAAAGTACAAGAAGAAATTGATGAGAATGCTAATAAAGCATTAATAGACATTGAAACTGGAAAAATTGAAGATACTGAAAATGCATCAAATGAAGAAGTATCTGAAAATGATAATACAACTGAAGGGCCAGCATTTTAATGAAATTAAAAATATTAGGTAGCAGTTCATCTGGTAATTGCTACCTAATAGAAGCAACAGAAAATGAAAAGTTAATATTAGATGCAGGTGTTAACTTTAAAAATGTACAAAAAGAATTAAATTTTAATTTCAAAGGAATTCAAGGTGTACTTGTTACTCATGAACATATGGACCATTTAAAATATGCACCAAATTTTGCTTTGAATGGAATAAATATATATGCATCAGCTGGAACTTTTTGTAAATTAAATTTAAAAGGTCACAGATTTAAAATAATAAAAGCATTGGAGCAATTTACAATAGGAAATTTTATAATTCTTCCATTTGATACAGAACACGATGCAACTGAGCCGCTAGGATTTTTAATACAATACAAACCTACAGGAGAAAAATTGCTTTATGCTACAGATACATATTATATAAAATACAAATTTAGTAAATTAAATTATTTACTTTTAGAATGTAACTATATTAGAGAAATAGCAAAAGAAAATGTTAAAAATGGAGTAATAAATAAAACAAGATATATTAGATTGTTGGAAAGCCATTTTAGTTTAGATAATTTATTAAAATTTTTAAATTCTAATGATTTAACAAGTGCTAAAAACATAATACTTTGTCATCTTTCAAATGATAATGCAAATGAAAAAATAATGAAAGACAAAGTTTTTGAACAAACTGGAGTTCCAACGATGATTGCAAGGCCAGGACTAGATACTGAATTAAAATTATATCCATTTTAAGAGGTGGTTATATGAATAGTATAAAAGCGATACAACAATTAGAATCATTAAAACGAGATAGATTGAGTTTTGTGCATAATAACGAATTAGATGAGGTATTTTTAGAAGATATAAAAGCAATAAGTATAGCAATTAAAGCATTAAAAAAATATCCAGATATCAAAGATAATGATTTTAAATGCAGAATGTGTGGTAAAGAGCTGAAAACATGGAAAAGTATTCAAAGAGGATTTGGACCAGTTTGTGAACGAAAATTTTTGAATGATGTATACAATAATCAGCAAATGACTTTAGATACACTTATACACGAAAGAAAGGAGAGGCAATAATGGCAAATAAAGACGTTTATTATTTTAGTCACGATTCCAATGCATTATCAGATCCAAAAATACTTGGAATGAGATGTGACTATGGATTAGAACGGATATGGATTATATTGGGCCATATTAGAAATGTTAAGAAATGAATCTACATATAGGTTGCCTCTAAATAAAAATACATATAGAGCAATAAAAATGCAAACTGGTACGAACATTGATGTAGAAAAGTATTTAAATGATTGTATGAATGAATATAGAGATGATGAGAGCGGAAATGGATTATTTAATACTGATAAAAAAACATTTTGGTCTGCAAGTTTATTAAGAAGAATGGAAAAATATGAAACATTAAAAGAGAAAAGAAGTCAAGCAGCAAATACAAGATGGAATAAACAAAAAGAAAAATCAAAAAAACAATCTAAAAATGCAAAATTATGCAAATGCATAAAAAATATATGCAAATGCATTACACTTGCAAAGGGTAAACAGTACACTTGCAATGCAAACTTGAAAAAAGTATATGCAAAATTATGCAAATTAAATCAAATTAAATCAAATCAAATTAAATTAAATAAAATAAAAGATATTAAATCTATCTATCCATCTAATCATATCTACCAGGAAAATAAAAATTTAGACAAAATGATGGATGAGATGGATAAGATAGAATTTGAACGAGTTTTAAATAATTGTGAATTACACAAACTTGCTCCAGAACTTGCTATTGAAATAACAGAAATTTTAAAGGAAATGTATATAAATACTGAAACAAGAGAAAAAACATTAGAACTTAATTGTAAAAAAGTGTTATATGCATTACACAATTTTGCTATTGCTAATACAAAAACAAGAATACAAATACCAAAACAATATTTTAAAAAATGTTTATTATCAGCATTACAACAAACGGAATTAAGTGAACAATTTGATATTGATGTATTTTATGAAACGGAGGATTACTAATATGGCAGTTAGAGAAGATGAACTTATTTCAAGAAAATTAAATATATGTGAAAATTGTGAATGGTGTGTTCCTACTGAAAAATGCCCTCGTTGTTTAATTACTGGAGAACAAACTGGTTTATTTGAATATTGTGAGTTGTTTAAGAGAAGAACAGGCAATCATATAAGTATGTAATGATTTACATAATATTTTCAAAATTAAAATAAATGTGAATATTAGAAACAAACACAAGTTAGAAAATACGAAGGAGAGTAACTATTATGAGTGATTTAGATATAACAAATACTAATGATGTCAAGACTTTAATGTTAGATGTAATATACTTTATTGAAAATTACGGCAATATAAAAAATGAGATAAAAAATAAAATTTACATAGAGAATGGAAAGCAAGATGATTATTTACATGAGATTGAGCTTGCAAAATTAAATGGAATTGAATTGATGCAAGTTTCAAAGAAATTAAAAGAAGTAAGAATAAACAGGAGAATATATAAGGACAAGTTAGAATTATTAGAAAAATTAAATCCTTATGTTAGTAAGTTTATAACAAAAGGAATTTTAGCAGAAAGTAAAATTTTAATTGAAAATATAGATAGATTAGTCGATAACCAAAATACACGCCAATATACACCAAGAGTTATAAAAGATTTAAAGTGTGTAAAAAAAGAGGAGAATACCGATGAAAAAAGTTAAAATTAATGGTGTTGAAATTCAATATAATTCTAAAAATGTCCATATTGTCAATTCTTATCAAGTGAAATATAAAGACGATATGATAATCATATTAAGGCTGTTTAAGCTTAGAACAGGATATTGCAGCAAAAGAAGTTTGAAAAGTTGGATAAAAGAATGGAAATCACACAATAGGTTGTATAGGTTAGGATTATTTAAATCACATACAAAGGATTGTGATCTAGAAGAAAATGAAAAATTACATAGGTTGATAGCATATCAAATTTTAGGAATATAGGAGGAATAAAAATGAGCTTATATAATGCTTTATTTGGAAAAAATGAGGAAAAAGATGTTTTACTTGGAATGATAGGTTTAACTGAAAGTTTTTTTGAAAGATTTAGAGATATACATCTAATAAAACAAGGAACAGTAATAAGAGTTTTTACAAGATTAGGTGGTGGAAATCGTGAAGATTATGAGGATACATGGGAAGATATTACAAATCATAAATTATATATAACAGATTATGATGATGATTTTGATTGTACATATGCATATATTGAATTTAATATACCAGAAAAATTTAAAGAAACTGCTAAAAAGATGTTTAAAGGTGAGCCAATGAGTTTTGAAGAGAAATTTAATAAGCAACTAGAAGAAATGAAAAGACCAGGAACTGTTGCACATAAAAAAGCTGAAGAAATTGCAAAACAAATTTATGATGGTATTGAAAATAGCAATGGAGATGGAATTAACATCATAAAAATATAGAGAAGGTGTAATTATGTTAATATTAAGTCAAGATAAAAAGAATGTCATAAATTTTGATAAAGTTTCAAATATATGGGTTGAACAAACAAGAGTGAAATATCAATGTCCAGATATAGAAGATTTTTGGGGAACACTAGGAGAATATGAAAATGAAGAAAGAGCAGAGCAAGTATTAATAGAAATAATAGAAAGATATGATACCTTGAAAAGAAGAAGTGTTTATTCTATGGGAGATGGTGGTTACACTTTTGAAGATAAATTTTATTACAAAATGCCAAAGAAATAAGATTATGAAATATCTACCATTAATAGAAAGTTGCAAAGAAGCAATAGCAAATAATTGGTGTTTAGGTTGCCAAGCATTAGAAAATCCAAATTTTAGAGGAAATTATTATTGTAAATATAATAAAGAGCCATCTGCAGATGAAAAACCAAAAGAAAATATTGGAATACAGGAGAGTTTTTTTCAATGAGTAGTCAAGAGCATTGGAGTTTAGAACAATACCAAGAATATCAGAAAAACAAAGGAAAAAGAAGTAAATATGGAGCTAGTAAAACAAAAATAGATGGACATACCTTTGATAGTCAAAAAGAAGCTGAATTTTATAGTGATTTAAAATTCAGAGCAATGGCAGGAGAAATAGCAGGTTTTTGTTTGCAACCAAGATTTATACTAGCTCCTGGATTAGAATATAGAGCAGATTTTATTGTTTTTAATAATAACGGTAGTTTTGAAATTATTGATGTAAAAGGTTTTAAAACGAAAGAATACATAGCTAAAAAGAAAGTGCTAGAAGATAAATATAATTTAAAAATTAGGGAGATATAAATTATGAATATACAAGAATTAAATTTGAATTTAAAAATAGGACATGCAATATGTTTTGATTTTGATGGAGTAATACATAAATATAGTAAAGGTTGGCAAGATGGAAGTATTTATGATGATTATAATAAAGAAATTATAGATTTTATGTGTTTTATGCAAAAAGCAGGAATTCCAGTATTTATATGTTCTACAAGAGATCCAATGCAAATTTTAGATTGGTGGAATACACAAAATTTTTGGTGTAGGGCTGCAGCTATAAGTGATTATACAACTTTTTGGAATAGCATAGATTTAATAGGTGTAACTAATAGAAAATTGCCAGCACAATTATATATAGATGATAGAGCTTATAAATTTGAAGGACAAACAATGAAACAAATAATTTTAGATTTATCAAAAAAGGAGTAAAAATTATTATGACAGATAGAGAAAAAGAAGCAAGTGAAAATTTACAATTAATAGCAAAAGCTGTTAAATTATTATTACCAGAAAATATGGGATTTACAGTATTAGCTTATGAATTTGGAGATGAAAATTCAGAAAGAAAAATGTTATATGTTTCAAATGGAAATAGGAAAGATGTTATTTGGGCAATGACAGAGTTTGTAAGAACTCAAACAGATAATCCTAAAATATGGGGAAAGGATGTGTAAAAATTATGAATCCAGTTAATTTTGAAGATGCAAATTGCGTATTTAAGGCAGAAGGCTGCGGAGATTTACCTGCAGTAAAAACAGATAAAAGTATTGTTTCTTGTTGGGAAATGACCGATAAAGAAAAAGAAGAATTTTTAAAAACAGGAAAAATTTATTTATTAGTGATGGGACAGGCACAACCACCAGTTGCTTTATATGTTGATAGGCCATACATAAGACAATAGGAGGCAATATGGAAAAAGAAATAAAAGAGAAAAAAGAAGTGGAAGATTGTAAACATGAATTCTATTGTGATATATGTGGTACATATTTAGGAGCAAGTTATGAATATGAAGATGGATATTACGAAGAAAAAGGAAAAAGAGTAGATAATCAATTTTTATTTGATACTTGGTATGAATTAGATAAAATTTTTTGTGAAAAATGTTATTTAAAATTTAAGAAAAAAGTATTATCAATAGCTAAAGAATTAGGATTTAAGAAGGAGGTGTATTAAAACCAAATGGGGAAGCCAGTTCAAAGGAAAAGTTATAAATATAAAGGAGCAAGGAATAATTGCGAATATTGTGATGAATGTGAATACATATGCGAAGGAGATTTTGTTTGTATGAAATATGGACATCCAGTATTAGTCAAAACAGATTGGATGCCAACAGATTATTATAACAATTGTAAAAAATGTAGAGATTATTTCCCAAAAGGGATGAAAAAGGAGAAAGAATGATAGCTATGTTTAAATTTGTAAGAGTATATAACAATGAAAATGCTAAACAAGCAGTAATTGCAATAGGGCAAGAATTAATAAGAAGAGCAGATGATATTTGCAGTGATTTAGACAGAGTTAATAGTATAGATATAGCTTCTAAAATAACTGCAGATGAAGAGGTATCATTAAGTGTTACTAAAAATTATACTGCAATGTTCGAGAAAGGAAAAAAATAAAATGAAATGTCCCGAAAGGTATGTGATTATTCAACAAAATATAAGGAAGCCTATAATTGTTGATATTGATAATATTTCAAGAGGAGATGTTCATACTCTAGTTGAAGTACAACAGTTTGGAGAATGTTATAAACAAGAATGTGCTGCATGGGATAAAGAAAATCAAATTTGTAGAAAGGTCAAATGATTTATGAATGATGTATCATCAAGTTTTAAGTATAATTTTCAAGATAAATTAATTGCTATTCAATTAGTAAAAAGAGAAGAAACTCCAGAAGCAATAAAATATTTTAGTGAGAATTGCGATAAGTTAACAAATTATGGCTATTGGTTTTTATTATCTACTTTGTGGGTTAGTTATACAGGACATTCTGATATCGAGTTATGGAAAAAGTTGTTTTCATCAAATAGACCACAGAAATTAAAAAGTATAATGAAACCATCAGAGTTAAAAGAGTTCAATTATTTACCATATATCGTAACAGTATATAGAGCCAAAAGACCAAATGAAAAACAATGGATTGCATATACACTTGATTTTGAAATAGCCAAAAGATTTGCAAAAGAAAGAAACGTCAATAAAATAACAAAATATGAAGTCAAAAAAAAGGATATTTTAGCATTATTTTTGCGAAGAGGAGAAAAGGAAATAATTGTTTTAGATGAAAATAAACCAAAATTTATTGAAGAAATAGAGGTGGGTTAAAAATGATAATAGCACCAGCAATAAAAACTAAAGAGGGGAAAATATATGCAGGTAGAAATTGTCATAGTGAATTATTAGTAATGCATTTAGATGAATTTGCAACTGCTGAACAAGGTTTTATAACAGACGATTTAAAATTTGTTGATAGAAAAGAAGCTCTGATAATAGCTAGAAAAGAAAATTCTAATTTGAATAAATTAGTTGACACAGATGAATTGTATTCAGAAGATTTATGGTTAAGGAGTGACAAAAAATGTTAACTTGTAAACACAACTATAAAAATGATTATCAATACAATGGGCGAAAATATTATTTTAAACATTGTCCAGTATGTAGTAGTGTTCAAATATCAGTATATACAAAAAGAAAATTTTTTATAAAAAATACTTACATATATTGCAGAAAATGTGGAAAGGAAATTTTAGTAAAAAAATGCAATTAGATTTTAATGGAAATAGTGAAGATATTTCAATGATATTAGTATCAGCTGAACGATACGCATTAGGTAGAAGAACATATATAGTTCAATGGACTTGTGAAATTATTAGAAACAATTTACATTTATTATCACAAAAAGATAGACAAGTTATGATTAGGGATATTAAAGAAGCATATTTTTATGGAGATGAGTGTGATAAGAAAGAGTGGAAAAATTTGTTAAAACTATTAGAAAGAGGTGTTTAAATGACAAAAGAAGATAAAGAAATATTAAAAAATTGTTGGATAATGACAACGACTCAAAGACTAGATAATGAAAATATGAAATTGAAATCGGTAATTGAAAAAGTTTTAAATGAGAATATGACATCAGAAGAAAAGAGTAGATGGGGATATGAATATTATATAGAAAATCATTTATACAATGAAGATTTAGATCATAATATAAAGTTCTTAGCAGATTGGGCAGAAATTTTAAAAGGAATGGGAAATAGGAATTATCCATATGTATATGCAATTGATAGAGTTTTGAAAGAATTAAAATTAAAAACAATTGAATTAAATAATATTTCAAGGCAAGATAGAGTATATACAGTAGCAGGTACTCTTGAACACATATCAACTGATTGTTATTGTGATGATGAGTATGATGAAGATAATGAGCAAAATGCTGAAATAACTGATTAAAAGAGGTGATTAGATGAGTCGTTTAAGTGAAAAAGAAATAATAAAAGAATTAGAAAGTTTAAGTCCAAGCGAAAGAGCAATAGAACGGCATTTTATATTTATACAAAAAAGAAAAAGAAACATCTCATTTTTTGCAAAGTGAATTAGACCAAGCTAATGCTAGTATTATTCATTTAAAAATAGTTAAAGAAGAAACAGAGGAATTACTGGAGAATAGTGTTAGCAAAGATAAAATTAGAGAATTTGCAAAAGAAGTAGAAAACTGGCAGGCGATAAATGAATCAGCAAGGCAAGGTAATCTTTATTATGCTAAGAAATTAAAAGAATTGTTATAATTTTAAATTAAATAACTAAATAAAAATTTATAATAGGAATAATTGTTATAAAACTAATAGATGCAGAATTATATTTTACTAAAGTACAAAACATACAATTAATCCAGAAAGGGAGTTTGTATGGAGAATATTGAAATATCTGAAAAAGATAATAAATTATTAGAGTTAATAGAAAAGTTAGTAGCTGAAGGTGTGGCCAGAGGAATAAAACTTGGATTAGAACAAAATGAAAATGAAAAAAGACTAAAAGAAAAAATAACATATGATATTAAACTAAAAAATACTAGGTTATTACTTAAAAATTACAGAAAATTTGTTAATTTTTGCAAACAAGCTACTTTTAGTGAAAAAGAGTTAGAAAGTGCCACAGTAGAGGAATTATTAGACAAAATATATTGTTCTGCTTATGATGAAGTAACAATTGTTCAAGGCATATTATCATCTAAAAAGAGAACAGAAATAATAATGACACATATTAAAAAAATAATAAATTTTTATATTTTTGATGCAAATGATAGTAAAAATGACGAGAAATGCAGACGTGCCAATATTTTGAATGACCTATACATAAAAGATAAAAAACAACCTGCCATGTCAGTTTTAGCAAAAAAATATCATATAAGTGAGAGGCAAGTTCACAGGGATAAAAACATTGCAATTGAAGAGGTTGCGGTTATGATGTTTGGTGTGGATGGCATAAGAAAAATGTAATGATTTATGTCAAAAACATGTCATTGACATGTCAGTTTCAATGTTTTATAATAGTATCATCTAAAATTGTAAAATAAAAATTATTCCAAAAACTCACAAATTGCTGTGGGTTTTTTATTATTATACAAAAGAGGGTGGTTGCTTGAATATTGATAAATGCATGAAGCAACAATGCAATAGTTGTAAAATATCAAGAATATGCTTAGAAGAGGAGATTAAATACAATGAAAATGCAAAAAATAAAAATCAACGAAATAAAGACGGCAGATTACAATCCAAGAAAGAATCTTACAGAAAAGGATTCGGAATATGTAAAGATAAAAAATAGTTTAACTGAATTTGGATATGTATCACCAATTATAGTAAATTCAGATATGACTGTAATAAGTGGACACCAACGTTTGAAAGTTTTAAAAGATTTAGGTCATACTGAAATAGAATGTATAATAGTGGAATTTGATAAAAACAAAGAAAAGTTACTAAATGTTGCTTTAAATAAAATTTCTGGAGAATGGGATTATCAAAAGTTAGAAAGTTTGTTTAATGAATTAGCAAATACTGATTTTGATTTATCTATTACAGGATTTGATAATGAAGAAATTGATGAACTTTTTAATGAATATTTAGTTAATGAAGAAGTATTTGATGTCGATAAGGAGATTAGCAAAATAGAAAAACCAATAACAAGATTAGGAGATATTTGGATTTTAGGAAAACATCGTTTAATGTGTGGCGATAGTACAAATAAAAAAGATGTTAAAAAGCTAATGAATGGAAAGAAAATTAAATGTTTATTTACATCTCCACCATACAATATGGGAGCAAATTTATATGAAAATTATACAGACAATTTAGAAAGTAAAAAATACATAGATTTTAATTTAGATGTAATAAAAACATGGGTAGAGTATATAAGAGGATATTTATTTTGGAATATAAGTTATAACAGAAATACTAGATGGGAATTTATTGAGATACTATATCGTATTATAAAAGAATCGGGATTAAGGTTTATGGAATTAATTGTTTGGGATAAGGGACATGGAATGCCAATTGTGGCTAAAGATATGTTGACAAGACAATATGAAGACATTTTAATGCTTGGAGATGATGAAAGTATTTCAAATGATATGGAATTATATTATCTAGGAACAACCGAAAAAAGGGGGTATTTTAACAAAAAGAAAGGTAAAGGAATTACAAATTATTGGAGAATAGGCACTGAAAATACGCAATTAAATAATCACAAAGCATGTTTCCCTGTTGATTTACCTGTAAAAGCAATTGAATTAACAACACAAATAGGAGAGATAGTTGTTGATTGCTTTCGGTGGATCTGGTTCTACATTAATTGCTGCAGAGAAAACAAAGAGAATATGCTATATGATGGAACTAGATCCTAAATATTGTGATGTTATAGTTAAGAGGTGGGAAACATTAACCAACCAAAAGGCAAGACTAGAGGATAGGTAGGTGGGTGATATGATGTGATAGATAAAGAAAAAATACCCCAAATAGAAAAAGATTACAAAGATGGTTACACTTATAAAAAATTAGCAGGAAAGTATGGACTTACTTATAATCAAGTCACTTACCTTATAAAAAAAGAAAAATGGCAAAGGCAAAGTAATCTAAGTATAACACATATAGGAAACAAAAATGCAGTAGGAAATTGTGGAGGACCAGGTGCAACAAAAGGAAACAAAAATGCAGTAACAACTGGGGAATATGAAACATTATTTTTTGATGTATTAACTGAAGAAGAACAAAGATTATATCAAAATCTTGAAATTATAAATAAAAAGAAATGTGTTGAAAATGAATATAAAATGCTTGCTATTAGAGAATATAGAGTATTAAAAAAAATAAAAACAATTCAAGATAAAGAAAAAGACATGAATGTCGAAAGAATAGTAAAAAGACAATATAATTCTAATAATTCAAATGAAACAGAAACTGTAACAGAAGCAATAAATGTTATAACACCATTACAAAAACTTGAAGATGCTCTTACACGAATACAAGATGCAAAAAGAAAATGTTTAGATACATTACATAGAATGGAAACAGATGATAGAAGACTTGAATTAGACCTTGTTAGATTAGAAATGGAAGCTGCAAAAGAAGATAGTGCTGCAGCAACAGAAGAAATAAAAGATGACAGTTTTATCGAAGCTCTAAACCAATCAGCAAAAGAACTGACTGAGGAAGGAGCATGGGAAGATGAAGATACAAACTAGTTCTAATATAAGCATAGATGAAAGAATTTCTAATCTAAAAAACAAGATAATGCAAAATGCTATCATAATGAAAAAGAAAATTAAAAATGGAACATTATTCAAATTTAAACCGTTCAGTATAAAACAAAAGAAAATCTTAACATGGTGGACAGACAATAGTCTGGTAAAAAATAAAAACGGAATTATTGCAGATGGAAGCATTAGAGCAGGTAAAACCTTATGTATGTCATTATCTTTTGCGTTATGGGCAATGAGTAAATTTAATGGCCAAAATTTTATATTAGCAGGTAAAACAGTAGGAGCATTCAGAAGGAATGTTCTTTTTTGGTTGAAATTAATGCTCAGGGCACAAGGTTATAAAATAAAAGATAGAAGATCAGATAATCTTTGCGAAATTTCAAAAGGCGAAGTAATCAACTATTTTTATATTTTTGGTGGTAAAGATGAAAGAAGCCAGGATTTAGTACAACGGTATAACTGCTGCTGGCGTATTTTTAGATGAAGTTGCTCTTATGCCACAATCATTTGTAAATCAAGCTATTGCTAGATGTTCAGTAAAAGGAAGTAAATATTGGTTTAATTGTAATCCAGAAGGACCTAACCATTGGTTTAAAGTTGAATGGATAGATAAAGCAAAAGAAAAAAATATACTACATTTACATTTTACTATGGATGACAATCCTAGTCTTGATGCAGAAACTAAAGAAAGATATAGCAAAATGTTTGTAGGTGTATTTTTCCAAAGATTTATTTTAGGTTTGTGGGTTTTAGCAGATGGAATAATTTATCCTAATTTTGATATAAAAAAACATACTATAAAAGAAAAAGATTTGCCTGATAAATTTGATTATTATTATGTAACATCAGATTATGGTATAACCAATCCACAGGTATTTTTACTTTGTGGAATAAAATATATAGATACAAAACCACATTTGTATATTTTAAAAGAATATTACAATAAGGGAAAAAAGAAAAATAAAAAAGGCCAAGAAGAAAATATAGTAAAAACAGATGAACTATTTTTGAAAGATTACTTAGAAATGGTAGAAGGCTTGGATATTAGAAGAACTATTATAGATCCTTCTGCAACATCTTTAATAAATCTATTCAAACAAAAAGGAATAAAAGTAAAAGAAGCAGATAATGCGGTAATAGATGGAATAAATGTAGTTTTAAATTGGCTCGATGAAGAAAGAATACATATTGTTGCAGAAAAATGTCCGGAATTGTTAAAGGAATTTGCTGCATATATATGGGATGCCAAAGCTCAAGAAAGAGGAGAAGATAAACCAGTAAAGCAATATGACCATGCATTAGATGCTTTAAGATATTTATTACAAACATTATTTCCAATTAAGAGTAGAGGTGCATATTTTGGTAATTATAAAAAAGGAGTGAATGGATAATATGATAACAGAAATAGAAAAAGTAGATTTTATTTTAAAAGAAGGTCTGAAAAATGGAATGTCTCTTTCTAAATTTATCAAAAAACAGATTGATGAATTTAGAGAATCTGATAAATATAAAGAAATGTTAAAAGGTAATAGATATTATAAAAATAATGGAGATATAAAAAACAAACAAAGAACATTTATTAATGAGGATGGAATAGAAGAAGTTGCTCCACATGCTAAAAATTATCAATTAAAACATCCTATTATATATAAAATGATAAATCAAAAAGCAGGATATTTAATGCGAAAAAAGCCAACTATTAAACAACATTTAGAAAAGGGCCAAAAGAAAAATGAAAAATACGAAAAAATTATTAGTGATATATTTGGAAATAAAATGCACAAAAGACTAAAATATACACTAATTGAAGCTGTTAAAAGAGCTATTTCTTGGTGGCAAATATATATTAATGAAGATGGAGAGTTTAAAGTAAAATTACGTTATGGAACAAATATTGTACCTGAATGGGCTGATGAGGAACATGAAACTGTAGATGCTATAATTTATTTTTATAGTGTAGAAGTATATACAACTGAAGAATTAAAGGAAATAAAGACTAAAGTTGAATATTATGATGAAGCTGGAATTAGGTATTATATTTTTGATGGAGACTCTCTTATTGAAGATGTTGAAGAAGTTGAAAAAAGAAAAGATTTTATAATTGGAAAAGACACAGAAGGAACAAGCATTTTAGGACATTATAAAATTAATGAAAAAAATATGAGATGGAAAAAAATTCCATTTATATATTTTAAATATAATGGAGATGAATTACCTTTAATACATTTCTTAAAAGAATTGATAGATTGTTATGATGAGTTATGTTCTAAATATGGAGATTCAATATATGAATCTCCAGATGGAGTAAATGTTGTAAAAAATTATCAATCAGAAGCTGGTACATTTCAAAAAAATTTACAAACATTTAATACTGTATTTTTGGATAGTGACGGAGAATATGATAGAAAAAGTGTAGAGGTTAATGTAGAGGGATTTAAAGAATTTATTAAACAATTAAGAAAAGATATATATGAAGGTGGCTCTGGAGTTGATACACAAAGTGAAAAATTTGGAACACAAGAATCAGGTGTTGCATTAAAACAATTATATTCTGATTTGGATTTAGATTGTAGTAATATTGAAACAGAATTTAAAAGTAGTTTAGAATATTTTAAACCTTTTATAGATGAATGGGCAGTAACACAAGATGGACAAGATTATTCTCAAATAGAATTAGAATATATATTTAATAAAACTATGACAGTTAATGAAAAAGAATTAATAGAGAATTGTAATAATAGCATAAATGTTATAAGCAAAAAAAGTGTACTAGCACATCATCCTTATGTTGAAAATGTAGAAGATGAAGAAAAATTACTGAAAGATGAAGAAAAAGAGCAAGAGGAAAGGGAAGAAAAAGAATATAAAGATATTTTTAAACAGATGAACAATAATAGAAATAATAAAGCTGGTGATGCTAATGAATAATAGTGATTATTGGATTAAAAGAGCAGAAGAACTAAAAAAAGCCGAGATTATTAATGAATCAAAGTATGTAGAGCAATTAAAAAAAGAGTATGAAAGAGCTGTATTTGAAATTCAGAAAGAAACTAGAAATTGGTTAGCTCGATTTGCTGTAAATAATCAAATATCTTTAAATGAAGCAAAAAAATGGTTAAATGCAAATGAATTAAAAGAATTAAAATGGAATGTTAAAGAATATATAAAACATGGCGAAGAAAATGGAATTGATTTGAAATGGAAAAAGGAATTAGAAAACGCTAGTTCTAAATTTCATATTTCAAGATTAGAGTCATTACAATTGGAAATTCAAAATGAAATAGAAAAATTATCAAGTAAAGAACAGATAAATACAGAAAATTTTATTATTGATACATATAAAAATACTTATTATAAGCAGGCTTATGAATTACAAAAAGGACATAATGTTGCTTTTCAAGTGGCAAGTTTAGATACAAGTTCAATAAAAAAAGTTATATCAAGACCATGGACGGCAGATTCTTATACATTTAGTGATAGAATTTGGAAAAATAAAAACTTATTATTAGATACTTTGCAAAAAGAATTAACACAGTCAATAATTAGAGGTAAAGCACCAGATGAAATGATTGAAAAGATTTCAAAAGTTATGGGAGTAAATAAAAACAAAGCTGCAACTTTGGTAATGACAGAATCAGCATTTTTTTCAAGTGTAGCAAGAAAAGAATGTTTTAAAGATTTAGGTGTAGAACAATATGAAATTGTAGCAACTTTAGACTCACATACTTCTGATATTTGTAGAGAATTAGATGGTAAAGTATTTAAAATGAGTGAATATAAAGAGGGGACTACCGCTCCACCGTTTCATGTTAGATGTAGAAGCACAACAGCTCCATATTTTAATGATGAATTTGAATTTGGAGAAAGAGCTGCAAGAAATGAAAATGGTAAGACTTATTATGTTCCAAGTAATATTACATATGAGGAATGGAAAGCAAAATATGTTGATAATTCTGAAAAAAGTGATATAATGACACCAAATTATATTAGGATGAATATAACCAATACATTTAATCCAAAAAATGAAGTAGAAGCAATAAATTCAGCTATAATGGAAATGCCTAAAAATGTTCAAGAAGATTTAAGGAATACTACAATTGAAATATTTTCAAAAGGGCAGATAATTAGGAATGGAAAAGAAATAAATGTTAGTTTTTATGATAGAAATGAAGATGTTATTTATATTTATCAAGGAGCTAGTAAATCCGAAGTAATACATGAAATAGGACATTTAATAGAAACCAAATATAAAATATTAGACAATCCAGAATATATAAATATTAGAAATAAAGGTTTAGAAAACTATTCAATATACTCTGTAAAAGATTTAAAAAATTATTCTAATATAAAAGGCATAAAAAGTAATAAATTTATATCTGAACAGCAAGGTAGGGTTTATTATAAAGATTTGATGGGAAATTCTTATATTGCTAATAATCAGAAAATTAATTTAAATTGTTTAGGAGAATATTTTTCGGAAGGATTTAGAGAATACTTTGAAAATCCAACAAATTTGAAATCCAAAGATATAGAATTATTTAAATTTATTGAAAGGAAATTAAATAAGTGATTAGTAAAGAATTAAAAGAAAAAGTTTTAAAAGAAAAAAAATTGGATGTAGTATTATATTTATTAAAAGACTTTCAAAATGAAAAATGGGATGATGATATAATAAAACACTTACAAGAAATTACTCCAGAAGATGATGATCCTATAAATAATTATAGTTATCAAAGAAAAAAATAAAAGTATGTAGTGGTGGAATAGACATATCTAGTTTAATATTAGATATGGTAAAACTAAATGGCGATAGCATCTTGCGTAATAAATCGCTAAATAGTAATAGTAGACACTCTTAAAACTAACCCTGTTGTGACATTCAGGTACTCATAAGGAAAGCTGTTGTTAGTTATCTGAAGGCTTTTATGTTAGGTGCAAATCCTAACCTACATACAAGTTTCATTTTTTTGTAGTATGGTTTTTGATGTACTTTAAACAGCAAAAACTCGCTTTAATAAAATATGTTATTAAATTTAGACATCTGAAAAATGGTGTCTATTTTTATTATAAAAAATTAGTCAAGAGGTAGACTTGAATAATTGCCTCATAATGTCTCAAATAACGGAAGATGGAGAACTACCTAAAAAAGCCTAGTAGGAGAGAATTATAAAAAAGGAGAAAATATGAAAACTGAGGATTTAAAAGCACAAGGTTTGACAGATGAGCAAATTAATTTTGTAATGGGTGAAAATGGAAAAGATTTAAAAACATTGCAAGATGAAAATGCTACATTAAAAACCGAAAAGTCACAATTAGAAAATGACAAAAAGGTACTTGAAAAAGAAAAAAGTGAGAAAGAAAAAGCATATAATGATTTATCAAAAAATTCTATTAGTAAAGAAGATTATGATAAAAAGATAAAAGAAATTGAAGATAATGCAAAAAAGGAACATAACGATTATGTTTTTAATGAATTACTAAAAGCAGCTTTTACAAATGCAAAAGTAAGAAATACAGAAAATAATATAAATGCTGTTAAAGGTTCTTTGGATTTAACAAAGATTACAACTGATAAAGAAGGAAAATCTTTAATAGGTTTGCAAGAACAATTAGACGCTTTGAAAAAATCTGATCCACATTTCTTTGAAAATCAAGTTGCTGGAAATAGTGCAAATAATTCTGGTAGAAAAGAAGATGATGATGGTAGTGATATTAGTGTGGCTACTAATTTTGCTAAAGAAGCTAACAAAGCTGAAAGTCAAGAAACAAAAAGCCAATTTTTTAATTAATTTTAGGAGGAAAAAATTATGTATGTAAATAAAGAATCAGTACAAGAAAAGAATTTTTTAGCTTCAGCTAAATTTCAAAATTTTACTTATCAAGTAGATGACACAGGAATTACTGCAGATACAAATGGTAAAAAAATTGTAAAAGCAGGAACAGTTTATAAAGTAAATAATGTAGCTGTTGGTTTGGTTTTTGCAGATGTTGATGTAACACATGGTCCACAACCTGCAGCAATTATGGTAGAGGGATATGTTTTAGAAGCAAGACTTCCAGAAACTGTATCATCTACTGATAAAGCCGCAATGACAGGTATTAAATTTAGATAATAAATAAAACAGCTAGGAAGCTGTTTTTATTTTACAAAAAAAACAGAAAAGGAGTGTAATAATTATGCCTAGAAGTGTATTAGAATTATTTAATCAAAAAGAAATTTTAAATTATTTAAAAGAAAGAAAGTTCCCAGCTATGATGGGTGAAGAATTGTTTCCAGAAGTAAAGAAACAAAGTCTAGAATTTGATATGCTAACAAATAATAGCAAAGTTCCAGTAATTGCATCAGTTCATGGATTTGATACCGAATCAGAAATTGGACAAAGAGAAGCAGAAAAGATGGCTATTGAATTAGCTTTAATTAAAAGAAAAATGCAATTAAAAGAAAAAGAAATAATTGCATTAGAAAGTCCAAGAAACGATGCAGAAAGACAATATTTAATGAAAAATGTTTATAATGATTTTGACAATTTAATAGCTTCAGTAAGAGCAAGAGTTGAAAAAATGAGAATGGATATTATTGCTAATGGAGCAATAACTTTGGATGAAAATGGATTAAGTGCGACAATTGATTATGGAGTTCCAGCTGCTAACAAAGTAACAAATGTTGATTGGACATCTGCATCAGCTAATCCTATAAATGATATTCTTTCATGGTGTAATCAATTAGATAGAGTTCCAGGAAGGGTTATTACTTCAAAAACTATTCTTGCAAAGATATTAAAAAATGCAAATATAACAAGTGCATTATTTGGCAACAACACAACTAGATTAGCTACTCCAGGAGAGTTAAATACTTATTTAGAATCTTTAGGATTGCCAAAAATTTATACATATGATGAAAAATACAGAAAGCTAAATGCAAATGGAACATATACTAAATACAGATATTTCCCAGAAAATAAATTCGTTATGATTCCTAGTGAAACATTAGGAGAGACGATTTATGGTCCAACAGCAGAAGAAATTAGACTACAAAGAGATCCATCAATAGATGTAAAAAGTGTTGGTAAAATATTTGCTTGTATGTATGAAGAAGGTAAAGATCCTGTTTCAACATGGGAAAAAGCAGTTGCTACAGCTCTACCTGCTTTAACATGTGCTGAAGATATTTTCCAAGCTACTATTACTTTAACTTAGTGAAAGGCTCTTTAAAAGAGCTTTTCACTATTATAAAAAAGGAGGAGATTGAATTGAAAAAGGTAAAAATAATAGGACCAGGACGAAAATTAAATAACGAATGGCGTTATGATGGAGATGTTGCCATTATAACTGAAGAAGAGTATGAAAAAAATAAAGAAGGTCTAGAAGTTTTAGAAGAAATTGAAAGTTTAGAAGATAAAAAAAGAACTATAACATTAGAAATAGAAGATGAAAATATAGATTTAGATGAACTTAAAACTGCGATAGAAGAATTTATTAAAGATTATAACAAAACTCCAGAAAATTTTGTACAAAAAAATCCAACCGATGATAATTCAAAAGACGATGAAGAACTAAATGAGCTAAGAGAAAAAGCTAAAAATTTAGGAATAAAAAATGTTCATTCAATGAAAAAAGAAACTTTAATCCAGAAAATATCTGAAGCCGAGAATGAAAATGAGTAGGTGATTATATGAATATTCTACCTGAAATAAGTAAGATGACAACAATAGATATTAATAGCCTTATGGATAGATTAAAGAAGGAATTGAGTGTAAAAAATAAAGATATAGAAATGATATATTATGCTATATTTGACATATTTAATATTATTTTAGGAATTACTCATCAAAGAAAAGTAAATAATCAAATGTATACTATTGCATACAGAATGATTATAGATTATTGGTATCTTAATGGATATGATAAAAAGATGGAAGAAAGCAAAACAAATTATGATAAAGATAGTAAAAATAGCTTGCCAATAAAAAGTATTGCAATAGGAGATACAACTACTACCTTTGAAGATACATCTTCTAAAATAGAAATAAATGGTGTACATTATGATACTGAAGCAGTAAATATAGCCGAAGATATAATTACAGAAAAATACAAAAAAAGGCTATATAAATTCAGGAAAATGAGGTGGTAATATGCCAAATTATATGAGTGCCGTAAGAAAAGCTATTGAAAGTCAATACGATAGTAAATGTGATATATTTGAAAAAAAGAAAATAAAAGATGTTAAAACAAAAATTACAACTTTTAAGGAAGTAAAAGTCTATCAGAATCAAAATTGTAGAGTATCGTTTGAAGATATTTATGTTGCAAATAATAGTGATACAGAATCTGTTGTGCAAGTAAAAATAAAATTATTTATTTCCCCAGATATAACGATTAATCCAGGATCTAAAATTATAGTTACAAAAAAAGGGAAAAAAAATACTTACATTAATAGTGGAATTCCTGCAGTACATGATACACACCAAGAAATAATTTTAGATGATTTTAAAGGATGGACTTAAATTATGAGTAAATGGGGAAGCTGTGATTATAAACAATTAGAAAAGTTATGCAGTAAATTGGAAAAAATGTCAAAATTCGATGTTCAAAAATTCTGTGAAGATGTAGCAAGAAATTTAGCTGCAAGATTATTAGCAAAGGTAATAAAAAGAACTCCTGTAGGAGAAGGAACTTTTGAAGTAATAAATGAAAATGGAATTCAAAAAAGATATAAAATAAAGAATGGTGGAACACTAAGAAGAGGTTGGACTGCAACAACTCAAGCACAAGCAGAAAATGGAGAAAATATAGGTGCCAAAGAATATGCAGAATCATTAAGAATAGCAAAAATGGGGAATTATTATATTATTATAATAAAAAATCCAGTAGAATATGCCTCTTACGTAGAATATGGACATAGACAAGAGCCAGGTAGATATGTTCCAGCTCTAGGAAAACGATTAAAAGTTGCTTGGGTACCTGGTCAATTCATGCTAACTAGATCAGAAAAAGAATTGGAAGCACAATTACCAAAATTAATAGAAAAACAACTAACAAAATTTATGGAGGAGTGTTTTAATAATGGTTATTAATAAAGTTATAGAAGGAATATCTTTAAAAATTAACGAAGTATTTGGAGAAAAATATGAAATATATGATGATAATACTGAACAAGGAATGAATAAGCCTTGTTTTTTTATTAATTATTTAGACGGAGATGAATCAAGACAAATAGGACTTGAAAATAAAAGTTATTTAGATACATTGCATTTTGATATTACGGGATTTGAGGTAGATGATGATAGAAAAAAACTAAATGATATGGCAGATAAGCTGTATGATTTAGAATATATTTCTTTGCAAGATAAGACTTTATTAAGAGCTGATAGTTTGAAACCAAGAATAAGTGATGGAGTTTTACATTTCTTTATTGATTATAGAATATTTATTGATAAAACAAATAATTCTCAAACACTAGACAAAATGGAGAACATCCAATTAAATGAGGAGGTAAGAAATAATGCCTAAAAAAAATGAAGAAGAAAATTCAGAAAAGACAGTTCAAAACTTTTTTTCAAAACAGCAAATTATAAATTCTAAAAAATTTGCTTTAAATAAAGATTTTCTAAATGCTAATTTAGACGATAATAAACAATATACTTTAGATGAAGTAGAAGAAAAAATAAAAGAATTTAAGAAAGGAAAGGTGTAAGTTAATGATTGGAGGAGGAACATTTACAAGTCAAAACAAAAAATTGCCAGGTGCTTATATTAATTTTGCATCTGCAAAAAATTCATCTTCTGGATATGGAGAAAGAGGAATTGCAGCCTTAGCTTTAGATTTAAATTGGGGTGAAGATGGAAAAATAATTGAAATTACTGCTAAAAATTTTGTTAAAAATGCATTAAAAGTATTTGGTTATGAATATTCCGATGATAACTTAAAAGGTATTAGAGATTTATTTAAAAATACTGAAAAAGCATTTTTATATAGATTAAATAGTGGAAATAAAGCAAGTTGTACATATGGACAAGCAAAATGTTCAGGTACAAGAGGAAACGATTTGAAAATAGTAATTGCTGTCAATGTTGATGATAATACTAAATTTGATGTATCAACATATTTGGGAACAAAAGAAGTTGATAGTCAAACAGTTTCAAGTGCTGCAGGATTAGTTGATAATGACTTTATTGTATTTACTAAAACAGCTACACTAGCAGTTACGGCTGGAACAGCTTTGACAGGTGGAACTAATGCAAACGCTACTGGTACAACATATCAAAACTTTTTAGATTTATTAGAATCATATCAATTTAATGCTTTAGGTTGTTTATCTACAGAAGCAAGTATAATAAATATGTATATAGCATACACAAAAAGATTAAGAGATACTCTAGGAATTAAATTTCAAACAGTTGTCTATAATACAGCTGCAGATTATGAAGGTGTTGTTAATGTAAAAAACACAACAACAGAATCTAATACAGGATTAATTTATTGGGTAACAGGTGCTATTGCTGGTTGTGAAATTAATAAATCAAATACTAATAAAGTATATGATGGAGAATTTACTATTAATACTAATTATACTCAAGAACAATTAAAAACATCAATTGATGATGGAGAATTTATATTACATAAAGTTGGCGATGAAGTAAGAGTTCTAGTTGATAATAATAGTTTAACAACTGTAACTGAAGAAAAAAATGAAGTATTTAAATTAAATCAAACAATTAGAGTAATAGATCAAATTGCAATTGATATAGCTACTACATTCAATACAACATATATTGGAAAGGTACCTAATAACGAATCTGGTAGAATTTCTTTGTGGAATGATATAACAACATTGTTTAGAGAGTATCAAAAATCACAAGCTATTGAAAATTTTGAAGATAGTGATGTTAGTGTTGAAGCAGGAGAAAATAAAAAATCAGTTTTAGTTGATGTTGCTGTTGAAATAGTAGGTGCTATGGAAAAATTATACATGACAGTTGTAGTTGAATAATCTGTGAAAGGAGAATTGAAAGGTTATGGAAAGAAATATAACGATGAATGCCAAGGATGTTTTGAGTGCAAAACTTGCTGAAGTATATGTAACAATTTTAGGTAGAAGATGGCTTTTATTTCAAGCTAAAAATTTTGAAGGAAAATTTGATAAAACCAAAAAAGAAGTTCCTATTTTAGGAAAGACTGGAACAGGAAACAAAAGTACAGGCTGGAAAGGCACTGGGAAAATGACAATCTATAAAAATACTTCTATTTTTGATGAACTTATGGAGAGATATAAAAATACTGGAGAAGATATTTATTTTGATGTTCAAGTAACAAATGAGGATCCTACAAGTGATGCAGGAGCTTGTACAGTAATTTTTAAGGATTGTAATATAGATGGTGGTGTTCTAGCTTCTTTTGATGCAGATGGAGATTTTTTAGAGCAAGAAGTTGAATTTACATATGAAGATTTTTCAGCACCTAAAAAATTTAAAACATTATTAGGAATGTAATAAAAATAAAGAGAGGTAATAAAAATGAGTAATTTACAGGCTTTTATGATTGAAGAAAAGGAAGAAATTTTTGAATATGTTGCTTCCAAAAGATTTAAAGATGATAATGGAAAACCAATGACATGGAAACTAAAATCAATTAATGCAAAGGAAAATGACCAATTAAAAAAGGAATGCTATAAGCAAGTATTAGTTTCTAATGGAAATAAGAAAGCATATCAACAACAACTTGATACTATTAAATATTTAGAATTATTAGTAGACAAATGCGTTGTTTTTCCTGATTTACATAGTGCAGAATTATTGGATTTCTATAATGAAATGAATTCTATTGATTTATTAAAGAAACATTTATTAAATGCAGCTGAATATGATGATTTGGTTGCAGAAGTTCAAAAAATAAATGGATATGATTTAGTAGAGGCATCAGAAGAAGCAAAAAACTAATTACTGAAGGTGATTATGAAAGCGTGTATGCTCATTATTGCCTTCAGAAATTTCATAAATTTCCACATGAGTTTTTAGAATTACCATTTAAAGAAAGAGCTTTTGTAATTGGCTCAATTAACAAAAGATTAGAAGATGAAAAAAAACAAAAAGCAGAAATGGAAAGTAAAATAAAAAAGAAATAGAGTGGAAATTTGAGAGGAGATAGAATTATGGCTACAATCAAAACATCGATTATGGTACTAGATAATATGTCTCCAGCTTTAAGAAGTATGAGTAATGCTTGTAGGATTTTACTTAACGACTTTGAAGATATGAGAAAATCAACTGCTAATACAGTTGATACGCAAAATCTAAAATTAGCTAGGGCAGAATTGAATAATACTGATATGATTTTAAACCAAGTAGAACAATCTCTTAAAAATGTTAATGATGAATCTAAAAAAATTCCTAATAATTTTAATAATGCTACAATTGCATCTGATGGTTTATTAAGCAAAGTAAAGCAAGTTGCAATTGCAGTTGGTGGCCTTACTTTAGCTAAAAAAATGGTTGAACTATCTGATGAATCTGTTAATATTAGAGCAAGATTAGATATGATGAACGATGGATTGCAAACAACAGCAGAATTACAAAATCAAATTTTTGCTGCTGCAGATAGGTCAAGAGGTTCTTACCTTGCTTTATCAAATACTGTTGCTAGTCTAGGTAATCAAGCTAAAAGTGCGTTTTCAAGCAGTTCTGAAATTGTAGGATTTGGAGAATTGCTTAATAAAATGTTTACAATTTCTGGATTAGATTCCACAGGAATTGAATCTACAATGTATAATTTAACACAATCGTTATCAAGTGGAAAATTATTAGGAAATGATTATAGAATTTTAAAACAAAATGCACCTCAAATGATACAGTATATACAAGATTTTTATAAAGTATCAAGGGCTGAATTAGATGATATGGTTAGTAAAGGGGAGATAACTGCAGAAGGAATAAAACAGGCCATGTTTGTTGCAGCTAATGATATTAATGCTAAATTTGATACAATGCCTATGACATGGAGTCAAGTTTGGAATAGGATACAAAATATTACGATAAAAGCATTAGATCCAGTTCTTATAAAAATTAATGAACTTGCTAATAATGAGCGAGTTCAATCTATGGTTAATATGTTTGTTGATGGAATAAGTATTGCGGCACAAGCGATACTTATTTTGATAGAAGGAATATCGTGGTTAATTGATGTATTAGAGCCTGTAGCACCTTTAATATTAGGTATAGTAGCAGCATATGTTGCATTTAATGTGATTGCAGGTATAACTAGTTCAATAATATCAATAATGTCTATAATGGAAGGGATACATGCTGCTTCAACAATGCTATCGACTGGAGCAACACTCCAAGCAACAGCTGCACAATGGGGTCTAAATGCTGCATTACTTGCTAGCCCAATAACATGGATAATACTTTCAATTATAATTTTAATTGCATTATTGTTTACAGTAATTGCAGTAATAAATGATGTTACAGGAACTTCAATATCTGCAATAGGAATAATTACCGGAACTCTAAATGTGGCCATTGCATTTGTAAAAAACTTATTTTTAGGATTTGCAGAATTAGTTTTTGCAATTATAGAATGGTTTTATAATGGCTGGGCACAATTTGCTAATTTTTTTGCAAATGTTTTTGTAGATCCGGTTGGAAGTTTAATACATTTATTTGGAGATTTTGGAGATAGAGTTTTAGGAGTAATACAAAAAATTGCTGAAGCAATTGATTTTGTATTTGGAACTAATTTAGCGTCTACTGTTTCTGCATGGAGAGATAATTTAAAATCTTTAGTGGATATTGCAGTTGAAAAATATGGAAATGGTGCTTATGAAGAAATTATGCCTAAATTAGATATAGATGCTTGGTTATCTGATGTAGGTGTTACTTTAGGACGTTCAAGTTATACAGATGCTTGGAATACTGGTTATGATTGGGGAGCAAATTTATTCTCATTTGATAACTCTTTAAAAGACTTAATGAATCCTAATTTATATAATTTTGATGCATTAAATAATAATAGTACATTAGGAGATATAGCAAATAACACAGGGAAAATAGCAAACAATACGGAAATATCTTCTGAAGATTTAAAATATTTATTAGATATAGCAGAAAGAGAAACAATAAATCGTTTTACTACAGCATCTGTTAATATAAATATGACTAATAATAATAATGTAAATTCAGAACAAGATATTGATGGAATGGTTGAACAATTAGCAGCAAAATTAGAAGAAGAACTACAAGCAGTTGCTGATGGAGTTCATGAATAGGAGGAATAATATGGCATATTATTTTTACATAGGAAATACTTTATTACCTGTTACTCCAGATAAACTATCCATAAAAATAAAAAATAATAATAAGACAATAGATTTAATAAATAATACAGAAATAAATATTTTAAAAAATCCTGGTTTAACAGAAATTGAATTTAAAGCTCTTTTGCCCAATGTTAAATACCCATTTGCTATATATAAAAATGGTTTTCAAAATGCATTTTATTATTTAAAAATACTTGAAAATTTAAAAGTGAATAGGTTAGCTTTTCAATTTATAGTATCTAGGCAAATGCCTAATAAAAAAGTATTATATGATACCAATATGAGAGTCTCTCTTGAAGAATATAAAATAACGGAAGATGCACAAGAAGGATTTGATACAATAGTTGAAATAAAATTGAAACAGTATAAAGAATATTCAACTAAATTATTATCATCTAATCAAGATACAAGCAATGTTAATAATAGAGCAATATCTATAATTCAAACAGATAAAATTTTAAATAATGGTGGTCAAAATTATGTTGTACAAACAGATGATAACTTGTGGAATATAGCCAAAAAATTTTATGGAGATGGCTCAAAATATATAACTATTTATAATTCAAATAAAGATAAAATATCAAATCCTAATTTAATTTATCCAGGACAAGTCCTTTGGATACCAATATAGAAAATTAGGAGGCATAGTATGGCACAACAACTTTTAATAGCAAATAATGGTAAAATATATGTTCCAACTGTAAAAGATGGAATAAATTGGACTACCGAAAGAAAAGGAGTTCCTGGACAATTAGAATTTGAATTATTAAAAGATGATATATTAGATATCGAAGAAGGAAATCCAGTAAGTTTTAAAGTTGATAATACTGGTGTATTTTATGGTTTTATATTTATAAGAAAAAACACTAAAAATAATACTGTAAAAGTTACAGCATACGATCAATTAAGATATTTAAAAAATAAATCAAGTTACATATATACCAATATGAGAGCAGATGAAGTTACAAAAATGATAGCAAATGATTTTAGGTTGAATATAGGAAATTTAGATAATACACAATATACAATTGCAAAAAAATCTGAAAGTAATAAATCTTTGTTTGATATTATTTTAGATGCTACTGACGAAACATTACAATATATTAATGAAATGTATATATTATATGATAATTTTGGAAAGTTAAACCTGACAAATGTTGCAAATATGAAAGTTGATATAATAATAGATGAAGAAACAGCACAAGATTATGATTATGAAACATCAATAGATTCTGATACTTATAATAGGATTAAATTGATTTTTGATAATAAAGAAACAGGAAAAAGAGAAGTCTATATAGCACAGGATAATAATAATATTAACAAATGGGGAGTTTTGCAGTATTTTGATACCATAGAAGAACAAACAAATGGTGCGGTTAAAGCTCAAAGTTTATTAAAATTATATAATCAAAAAACAAGAAAATTACAGATAAAAAAAGCACTAGGAGATATAAGAGTTAGAGCTGGAACACTTATAATAGTTAATTTGAATTTAGGCGATGTAAAGTTACAAAATTATATGTTAGTAGAAAAAGCAAAACATACATTTAAAAATGGAGAACATTTTATGGATTTGACATTAAGAGGTCAAGATTTTATAGCTTGATTTTGGAGTGAAAAAATGAGTGATTTAATAAATATATTAAAGAAAATATCACAAGGAGCGGAAGAAGCATCTGCTCCTTGTAATATTTTATATGGAAAAGTTACAAATGAAAATCCTGTTGAAATAACGATAGAGCAAAAGTTGGTATTAACGAAAGAATTTTTATTTTTAACAAAAAATGTAGTTGATTATAAAACTTATATTACAGAAGGAAATGTAAAAAAAGAAGTAATAATACATAATGCATTAAAATTAGGAGAAACAGCAATATTAATACAAAAAAGAGGTGGCCAGGATTACATTGTAATAGACAAAATTTAATAGAAAGGTGGTACAAAATGACACCTGTTACAAATAACGAGATATTGCTAGAAGAATTGGAGACTGTAAGTCAGCCTTCAAAAACTTATTATTTAAATTTAGATAATAATACCATAAATGGTTTTTGTGATGATATTGAGGCAATAAAACAAACCATATATTGTATTTTAAATACTGAAAGATTTGAAAACTTAATATATAGTTGGAATTATGGTGTAGAGATAAAAAATTTAATTGGAGAAAATGAAACTTATGTAATACCAGAGCTAGAAAGAGTGATAAGAGAGGCTTTATTAGAAGATGACAGAATAACAGATGTTTCAAATTTCTCTTTTGAAACAAGTAAAACAACAATTGTAGTTTCATTTGAGGTTTCTACAATTATTGGTAATACATGGGTTGAAAAGGTGGTGACTGTTTAATATGGAAAATACAGATGAATATTACAGCTTTGAAAGCATTTTACAAAGAATGTTAGATAATATATCAGACGATATAGATAAAAGAGAAGGTAGTATTATATATGATGCATTAGCACCAGCAGCTGCAGAAATGGCTCAAATGTATATTAAACTAAAAAATGATATGGACCTTATTTTTGTTGATACTGCACCAGGAGAATACCTAGATAGAATTGCAAATCAAATAGGTATGAATAGAGAAGAAGCATCTTCAGCAATAAAATTAGCTCGATTTTATGATGAAAACGAGCAATTTATGGATGTTGATATTGGTGCAAGATTTACTTGTAATGATTATTATTGGACTGTAATTGAAAAAATAAGTACAGGTAATTATAGGATTGAAGCAGAAGAAGCTGGAAGTCTGCCTAATAGTATTACAGGAAAATTAATTCCTGTAAATTATATTGTAGGATTAGGTAGTGCAGTTCTATCAGACTTACTAATTCCTGGAGAAGATGAAGAAAGTGATGAAGATTTTAGAGCAAGGTATATAGAAAATGTAAAAGCTCCAGCTTTTGCAGGAAATATTACTGATTATAGAACACAAGTAAAAGCAATATCGGGAGTTGGCGATTTAAAAGTTATTCCTGTATGGAATGGTGGAGGAACTGTAAAATTAATATTATTGGATAGTGATTATAATGTTCCTTCTGCTACTTTAATTTCTGACGTTCAAGAAATAGTTTTTCCAACAGGAAATAATGGCAATTTAGGAATAGCACCAATAGGACATAATGTAACTGTTGTTGGAGCTGCTTCAGAAACAATTAACATAGAAACAACAATAACTTTAGAAAATAATTATACTTTAAATAGTATACAGGATAGTATTAATGAAGCAATAGAAGAATATTTCCTTTCTTTGCGAAAAAAATGGGCAACAGTAGATAATATTGTTGTAAGAATTGCACAATTAGAAAATAAAATTTTAGGGGTTGATGGGATATTAGATATTTCGGACACAACTATAAATTCACAAACAGGTAACATACAATTGGAAATTAATGAAGTGCCTATTTTGGGAACGGTGGTGGTTAATAATGAATAAAAATATTATACATTATCTACCACCTTTTTTACGTGAGGTACAAGAATTTAAAAAGATATGTAATGTTGAAGATATAGAGTTAAATACTATTCAGCAAAAATTGGATAGTATTCTAAATGAAACTATTATAGCTGATGCAAGCGAATATGGAATAGAACGATATGAAGAAATATTTAATATTATTAATAAAAGTGCTGAATTATATGAAAGAAGATTTATAATTCAGTCTATTTTTTTGAATAGAATACCTTTTACACTAGAATGGCTAAAAAATAAATTATATCAGACTGTTGGCGATAGTTATTTAATTGAAATGGATTATAATACATATTCATTAGTTATTAGAATTTCATATCTTTTTGAAAATGCTTCAAGATTATTAGAGGAAGATATAAGAAAAAGTATTCCTGCTAATATTGATTGTACTATATATTTGAATGAAAATGAAAATTTAAATTTAAATATTGGTGGTGCAACAATTTCCGGTTGTTATGAAGAATTATGGGAGGTTTAAAAATGCCTAGATTTAATGGAATTACAATAACGGAAGGTGGACAGGCATTATTAGCGAAAGCACAAATAGGAAAAAATTTAAATTTTACTAAAATGCAATTAGGCTCAAATAATGATACTAGTTCACCAGAAACTAAAACAGCAGTAATAGCTCCTTTTTTAACTACAGCTATTACTGAATTAAAACTTACAGGAGATGGTAAAGCAAGAATATCAACTTATATAAGTAATCAAAGTCTACAACAATCGTATGTTTGGAGAGAAATTGGATTATTTGCTTTAGATCCTGATACAAACGAAGAAATATTATATGCTTATAAATGTGCTGGAGAAAATGGAGAAACATTGCCAGCAGGTGGTGGAGCTGATATTATAGAAAAAATTTTTGATATCATAATAAATATATCAAATGCAACTAATATAACAGCTACAATTGATGGTAGTAGCGTATATATTAAAACAAGAGATATAATTACAGAATTTGAAGACTGTGAGAATGAATCTACAAAAGTGCCTTCTGCTAAACTTTTTTATGACACAATAAATTCTATATTGAATGCTGCACTTCCTATTGGAATAACATTAGAGTTTGCAGATAATGAAGATCATTCAAATCATTGTGGATTTGTTTGGAGAAGAGATAATGAAGGTGTTTTTCCAGTAGGTTATAAAAGTCGGAGATGCTGATTTTGGAACAGTTGGTAATACTGGTGGATCTAATGCTAAAACTATTAATAAAGCAAATTTACCTAATTATAATTTAACAGTAAATGATCCAGGACATTATCATTCTGATACATATGCAAGTGGCAATTTAAATAGTAGATCTGTAGAAGCTGATAATATAGACCAAAATAGATGTTGGCCAGTAACAAGTATATCAAATCCTGCTACCAGTACTGGAAGAGCGACTACAGGTATTACAGTAAATTCTGGTGGTAGTGGAACAGCATTAGATATAAAACCTAAATTTAAGGTAAAGGCATATTGGACAAGAGTATCTTAGAAGGGAGGAAATATGGAACTAGGAATTATAATTAATCAAGATAGATCCGTTATTATTAATGCAAATAAACAAGGAAATGTGAAAGAAAATGGAGTAACAAGTATTAAATTAACATATCCTGAAGAATTAAAAGAATATTCTAAAACAATAGAATTTGAAACAGATGATGGCACTGTTTTTGATGTTATTTTTGAAGATAAATATGTATTTAAAAATAATATAACAAAATATGAAGGTGTGATAGCTCAAATAGTTTTTGAAGACAGCGAAAATAATAAAAGATGGAAATCAGATATTTTTGAATTATATTTTGGAAAAAGCATTAATGCAGAACATAACATAGATGATGAAGAAACAGAACATACAGTAATAGATACTATTATAGATGAAATTAATTCTACCAAAAGGAATCTTTTAAATAATTATTATAATAAAACAACAATGAATGGATTATTAAATGGTAAAGTTGATAAAGAAACAGGAAAAGGACTTTCAGAAAATGATTTTTCAAATGATTATAAAAATAAAGTAGATAGTATTGAAGAAAATGCAGATGTAAATTTAATTGAAAGCATATCAGTAAATAATGCTACTCAACAAATAGACCAAAATAAAAATGTTAATATTACAGTTCCAACTAAAACTTCAGATTTAGAAAATGACGATAATGTGGTTAAGGATCCTAATTATCAACATATAACAATAGATGACGATTTAGACGGTAATAGCACAAACCCATTGCAAAATAAAAAGATAGTTTCTGAATTAAATAAAAAGCTAAATTCCAGTATAGCAAATGTATTTTTTAAAGATATTGAGTACAATGCTTCTACTGGAATTTTTACTTTTATAAAATATGACAACACTCAAATTACTGTAGATTTGCCTATTGAAACTACTGTAAAAAGTGGTAGGTATGATGCTACAACACATAAATTGATATTGGTTTTAATGAGTGATGATACTGTTGAAATTCCAGTATCTGATTTAGTTGATGTTTATACAGGAGATACTAATACACAAATTCAAGTAGTAGTAAAATCAGGAAATATAATAGAGGCTATTTTAAGAAAAGGCTCAATAACTGAAGAATATCTTGATAGTGATTTAGTGGAAAAAGTAAATGATAATAGAAATATTGCATTTGCTACTTTTGACATTGATTTAGAAACTGGAAGTTTAATAATGTACACAAATAAACAAATGGATTTAGAATTTAGACTTAGTCAAGAAACTGGAAATATGGAGGTGTTAATTTAATGGCAGAAAAACAATCAACTAATTTAGGAAAATGCTCTTTAGTTATTAAAGGTGCATATGATGCTACTGTCCAATATGGAAGATTAGATATTGTATATGCTAATGACCAAAGTTATGTTTGTAAAAAAACGTGTACAGGCATAGCAGTTACAAATACGGAATATTGGCAATTGTTAGCCAAAAAAGGTGATACTGGACCTATTGGTCCAACTGGTGCAACAGGAGCTCAAGGAGAAAAAGGAGACAAAGGCGATAAGGGAGATAAAGGTGATACTGGAAATACAGGTGCTACTGGTGCGACGGGAAATGGAATTTCAAGTATTGAACAAATTTCAGCTACATCTGATAATGTCGAAACATACAGAATTACTTTTACAGATGGAACTCATTTTGATTTTGATATAGTACAAGGCTCAAATTATGATGATACAAAGGTAAAAGCAGATATTACAAGTTTAGGAAACAGAGTTACAGCACTTGAAACTTCAAGCGGACATGTTTATGGAATAAGAAGAAAGATAACCAATAATTCAAGCTCTGCTTGGGAAAGACTATTTGATAATGTAGGAAAAGTAGCAAATGCTACAAAAGATGGAGGAACAGTAACAAATGATTTTGATAGCTTAGCTCCATGGTCTGAAATTAAATCGTGTAATTATGATTTAACAAATAAAAAAATAAAGGCTTGGTTTGGCGATGCTAATTTTGCCTTTGACGGAACTAATGGCGATGTTTTTACTCATGTTCCAAAAACATATTGGAAAATCTATCAAGAAAATGATTACGATTATGTATTATTAGCAGATTATCCAAGAGCTGGTTTTATGGAAGTAGATGGTTTCTTTGTTGGTAGATACAATGGTTCTGTAGTCGATGATGTACTAC
>JAFXMI010000036.1 GCA_017530505.1 Clostridia bacterium
ATTATATATAATATATTATATATTAAATTTTTTATATTAATTGGAAATGTTATTAATTATAAGAAGAGGTGTTTTTATTTATAATGTTTTTATTTGAAATTTTATTTTGGTCTTTCTGTATATATGGAATTCTAAGTTTAGCAAAAGATATTTATGAAGCTAAAACATATAAAAAAATATTTAATAGGATAAATCTAATTTTAACAGTAAAAGATGTAGAGGACGGAATAGAAAATTATATTAGGGAATTAAATTTTGGAAAGAATTTTTATAATAATTTAGTAGTAATAGATTTGGACTCGAAAGACAGAACAAGAGAAATTCTTCATGAAATACAAAAAGATTGTTTTAATATAAAGATAATGTCAAAAGACGAAGGTAAAAGGTACATAAATGAAGCAATAAATGAATAATAATTGAAAAAAAATATAAAGTTTGATATAATTGGTAAAGTAAGTTTTAAAAAATATATACTTAAAAATAATGAAAGGAATATACTAAAATATGAAAATAGAATTATTAGCTCCAGCAGGTTCATTTGAAAAAGCAAAAATTGCGTTATTATATGGAGCAGATGCTGTATATTGTGGAACACCTAAACTATCATTAAGGTCTAGGTCAGAATTAACTGAAGATGATTTATTTAAAACTGTACAATATGCACATAATATTGGTAAAAAAGTTTATGTAGCAATTAATATTTATGCATGGGATGAAACTTATGATGAAATAAAAGCTCAAGTTAGAATCTTAAAAGACATAAAAGTTGATGGAATTATAGTATCAGATGGTGGTGTAGTTGAAACTATAAAAGAAGTTGCTCCAGAAATAGAAATACATATTAGCACACAAGCAAATACAGTAAGTTGGCATACATGTAATTTTTGGTACAAAAATGGTGCTAAAAGGATTATTTTAGGAAGAGAATTAAGTAAAATACAATTAAAAGAAATAATGGAAAATAAGCCTAAAGATTTACAGATAGAGATTTTTGGACATGGTGCTTTATGTTTTGCTTATTCTGGAAGATGTTTTTTAAGTGAATTTTTAACTGGAAGAAGTGGAAATCTAGGTGATTGTGCTCAAAGCTGTAGATGGGCTTATAATATTTATGTTGAAGAAACCAATAATCCTGGAAATATAATGCCTATTGAAACTGATGAAAATGGAACATATATTTTTTCATCAAAGGATTTATGCTTAATTTCTGAAATTCCTGAGATTGTTAATATGGGAATTAATAGTTTAAAAATTGAAGGAAGGCTTAAAACAGAATACTACTTGGCAACAGTAGTTAATAGTTATAGAAAAGCTTTAGATGATTACATGAAAGATCCAGAAAAATTTAATTACAAGAAATACTTAATAGAGCTTGAAAAGACAAAAACAAGGGGATTAACAACTTTTTTCTTTAATGACAGAAATAACAAGGATTTTCAAGATTTATCAGGGAGACAGTACAATCCTAATTATGAATTTGGTGGGAAGATATTAAAAACTTTAGAAGACGGAAGAACACTTATTGAAATTAAAAATAAACTTACTATTGGAGATACACTAGAATTAATTGTTCCAGGGCAAATAGATCCAGTGGTTTTTAAAATTAATAAACTTTGGGATGATGAAACAAATGAAGAAATAAATACTATAAATCCTGGAAAATTAGAACAAAAAGTTATTCTTAATATTCCTACAGATTCAAAGGAAGATTGGATTTTAAGAAGGAAAAAAGTATAGTTTTAATAACTGTGAATTGTAACTTATGATATAACAATTCCTATATTTTTGAAAGTAGTTATTGATATTTTTTTTTATATTTGATATAATTTTTTAAAACGAAAGTGTTACAGATATAGGAGACAATTAAAAAATGAGTAAAGAAAAAGAACAGTATATTATTTTTACAATTACTGCGGTTGTTTCTATTATTGTATTTGCTTTTGGGATTTCTCCAAAAACTTTACAAAATGATACTTATTATACAATTGCAATAGGAAATTATTTATATAATAATGGAATTTCTAATTTAACACAAGATGTTTTTTCATGGCATAATATTCCATATACTTATCCCCATTGGCTATATGATTTAGGTATTTATTGTATATTTCGCAATTTTGGACATGTAGGAATATATGCTTCAACTATTATTTTAACGAGTATTTTAGGTTTAATAATATATAGATTATGTAGAAAGACATCTAAAAATGAGCCTGTTTCTGCTATTATTACAATTCTTGCAATGTGGATATTAAAGCCATATGTTGCAGCACGTGCGCAACTATTTACTTTTGTTTTGTTTGCTCTTACAGTTTACTTTATTGAAATGTATTTAGAAAATCATAAAAAAAGATATTTATTTTTTTTACTTATAATTCCTCTAATAATAGCAAATGCTCATTGTGCAGTTTTCCCATTTTATTTCGTACTGTATTTACCATATATTGCTGAGTTTTTATTAGAAGTATTAATAGATTTAGATTTAGAGCAAAGGCTTTTAAAATTGTTTTTGAAGATATTATTAAAATTTTCAAGAAATGAAAAGATAAAACAAAAATTACAATTAAAATATGATAATATTCCAGAGAGAATTGAAAGAAATAAAAAAGTTAGAGAAAAAATAAGAAACAATCCATATAAAATAAAAGTTAAAAAAAATTATTGGGTTATACCAATTATTATTATTATGTTACTATCAATTTTTACAGGTCTTATTAATCCTGCTGGAAATGGTGCTTATACCTATCTATATAAAACTTTAAAAGGAAATACAACTGATTCAATAAACGAACATCAACCACTTGTTTTTATTAGTTCAAATGAATTTATGGTTGCAATAATTCTATTTTTAATAATACTAATTTTTACTGATACAAAAATAAAATTGTCAGATTTATTTATGTTAATAGGATTAACTGCTTTATCATTTAAAACCAAAAGACAGATTTCTATGTTTGCCATTTTTTGTGCGCCAATCATGTCAAAACTAATTTCATCAATGTTTGATAAATATGATAAAAAAGCTTATTCAAAAATGATGGCTTTTGCTGGAAGTGTTTTGGGTTGTTGTGCAATAATTTTAACAATGGCATTAGCTTCAATAGAATCTTTAAAAGAAACTGTTAAAATGCCTTATGTAAATGATAAGGATTATCCAGTTGCTGCTAGTGATTGGATTCTTGAAAATTTAGATATAAAAAATATTAAGCTATATAATGAATATAATTATGGAAGTTATTTGTTATATAGAGGAATACCAGTATTTGTAGACTCTAGAGCAGATTTATATGCACCTGAGTTTAATGGAATAAAAGATATATTTTCAGATGCTTTAAATATTGCAGGAATAGCATTAAATTATAAAACAGCTTTTGAAGATTATGGAATAACACATGTAATAACCTATGAAAATGCTAAACTTGCAATGCTTTTAGAAGATGATAGTAATTATAGAAAAATATATGATGATGACTCTTTTAAAATATTTGAAAAAATAGTTAATTAAAAGGATCGTAAATTTATGAAAAAAATAATAAAAATAGTACTTATTGTTTGTACAATTATAGTAATTTTAGATCAGTTAACAAAATTCTTAGTTATAAAATATATATCTAGTGGATTTGGAAATCAAAATTTTAAAGTTGAAATTGTTGAAAATACAGGTATGGCTTTTGGATTTAATGATGGAAATACTAAAAATATTTTTCTAACAGTTATTATTTTATTTATAATTATATCTTTTTTACGTAATCAAAAAAATGAATTAGATACAAAAACTACTATTGCTGTTTCTCTTGCTTTAGGTGGTGGAATTAGCAATTTAATTGATAGAATTTTTAGAGGTGGAGTTTTAGATTTTATTAGTATTTGGAAATTTCCAAAATTTAATATTGCTGATGTAAGTATTTGCATAGCATGGTTTTTATTAATAATTTTTTTAATTATTTATACAAATAAAAAAGATGTTATAAAAGAAGTACCTAAAGAAGAATTAATAATAAAAGATAATGGAAATAAAAATAGGAGCAAAAATTGGAAGACAAGGTAAAAATATTTGGAGTTGAAATAGATAATCTAACATTAGATCAAATTGCAGATAAAACAAAAAAACTTGTTGAAACAAGTAATAAAAAATGTAATTTAATAGTTGCACCAAATGTTGAATTTATAATGCGAGCTCAAAAAGATAAAAAATTTTTTGATATCTTAAAAACTGCAGAGCTTGCAACACCTGACAGTATTGGGATAATAATTGCTGGGAAAAAACAGGGGAAACCTTTCAAACAAAGAATCCCAGGACAAAATTATTTAAGAAAAGTTTTTGAAGTTGGAGAGAAAGAAGGGTGGACATTTTATCTTTTAGGTGGAGAAGGACAAGTACCTAAAAAAGCAAAGGAAAACTTGGAAAGATTATATCCTAAATGTAAAATTGTTGGATTTCATGAAGGTTTTTTTGTAGAAGATTCTGAAGAAGAAGTTATTGAAGAAATTAATTCGTTAAAACCAAATGTATTATTTGTAGCTATGGGAGCTCCTAGACAAGAAAAATGGATTTATGATAATAAAGATAAGTTAAAAGTTGATATTGCGGCAGGACAAGGTGGAACTTTTGATTATGAGGCTGGAACAGTAAAAAGAGCACCAGTTTGGATGCAAAAATGTGGTATAGAGTGGCTTTGGAGATTAGCAAAAGACCCTAAAAGAATTAAAAGAATGATTGTTTTACCACAGTTCCTTTTAAAAGTTTTATTTTGTAGAGATATAACAAAAGGAAAGTTTTCTAAATAAAGTTTTTAAGAAAAATTGAAAGGATAATTTTTTGGAAAAGAAAATATATACAATTAACCAAGATTTACAAGGACAAAGGATAGATAAAGCGGTAGCCATAAAAGATACTAATCTGTCAAGAACTATGGTCCAAAAAATGATAGATAGTGGGAATATTTTTGTAAATGGGAAAGTGCCTAAATCTTCCTATGAGTTAGATATAGGAGATATTGTAGAAATAGTTTATGAAGAACCTAAAAAAATAGATTTAAAATCAGAAGATATTCCACTAGATATTATTTATCAAGATGATGATATTTTAATAATAAACAAACAAAAGGGATTAGTTGTTCATCCTGGTAATGGTAATCCAAATGGAACTTTAGTAAATGCGATTATGTCTGTATGCAAAGATAGTTTGTCTGGAATTGGTGGGGAAATAAGACCAGGTATTGTACATAGGATAGATAAAGATACATCGGGTCTTTTGATAGTTGCAAAAAATGATTTTGCGCATATTAATATAAGTGAACAAATAAAAAATCATGAAGTTAAAAAAACATATATTGCTTTAGTAAGAGGAATAATTAAAGAAAATAGTGCTACTATAGATATGCCGATTGCTAGAAGTAAAAATGATAGAGTTAAAATGGAAGTAAACAAAAACGGGAAAAATGCAGTTACTCATTTTCAAGTTTTAAAAAGATATAATGGTTTTACTTTGATAAAAGTTAATATTGAAACTGGAAGAACTCATCAAATAAGAGTACATATGTCAAATATTGGATTTCCACTTGTTGGAGATATGGTTTATTCAAATGGGAAAAATCCTTTTGGAATTAGTGGTCAAATGCTTCATAGTTGTAATCTAGAATTTATTCATCCAAGAACAAATAAAAAAGTTTCTTTTGAAGCAGAGTTACCAAAATATTTTAAGGAGGTTTTAAGGACTCTAGAAAGTGAGAAAATTTAATATTTATGGAAGAAATTAGGCTACAAAAATTTTTAGCATCCTATGGAATTGCCTCAAGAAGGAAGTGCGAAGAATTTATACTTGAAGGAAAAGTTATCGTAAATGGGCAAATAGTTACTAAACTTGGGACAAAAGTAAATCCTGAAATAGATGAAGTGTTATTAAATGGGAAAAAAATAAGTCTAGTTGATCACGAACATATTTATATTCTTTTGAATAAGCCTATTGGATATGTTACTACTTCTAAAGATCAATTTAACAGAGATTGTGTTTTAGATTTAGTGAAAAATATAAATAAAAGAATTGTTCCTGTTGGTAGATTAGATATGTATACGTCTGGAGCCTTAATTTTAACAGATGATGGAGATTTTATTTATAAAGTTACACATCCAAAACATGAGATAACAAAAACATATACAGTTACTGTAAATGGTATAATTAGCGAAAAAGAAATTCAAAGTTTAAGTAATGGAGTATTAATAGACAATAATTATAAAACAAAGCCTGCAAAAGTAAGAATTAGAAAAATTGATAGTGAAAAAAATATTTCTAGGATTGAAATTACTATTCATGAAGGGAAAAATAGACAAGTAAGAAAAATGTGTGAAACAATTGGAAAGAAGGTTATTGCTCTTCATAGAAATAAAATAGGAAATATTGAAGTTAAAGATTTAAAATTAGGAAATTGGAGATATTTAAAGCCATTTGAGGTTAAAGATTTATTGAAAATATTATAGAAATTAAATAGTTTATATTACTTATAAGTTATAGTTCTTATTATAAAAATGTTAGTACGAAAGAGGAGAGAAAAATGGAATATCAAAAGTTTATTCCTGAAGGTTGGAATCCAAAAGAAGAATATACTTTTAATCAACTTGAAAATGCAAAACAAAAAGGAGAAATATTACAAGGCTTTGTTATAAGTTGTGATGAAAATTACAATTTACATGTAAATTGTGGAAATAATTTATTTGGGGTAATCCCTAAAAATGAATTTGAATTGGAAAATAATATAAAGCCCAGTATTTATAAAAATAAGGAAAACTGTTGTGTTCAATTTAAAGTTATAGATATTTCTGAAAATAAAATATTACTTTCAAGAAAAGCTGTGAAACAAGAAGCATTTGAATGGGTAAAAAATGATTTAAAACCTGGTGACATAGTTTCTGGGATAGTAAAGAATATTAGACCATTTGGTGCTTTTGTCGAAATTGGTGGAGGAATAGTTGGATTATTACATATAGAAGATATTTCTGTTTCTAGAATAAAATCTCCAGGCGAAAGATTAAGTATTGGACAAAAAATAAATATTATGATAAAATCTATAGATCAAGAAAAAGAAAGAATTTGTTTATCATACAAAGAGCTTTTAGGAGATTGGGAAGAAAATATTAAGGGACTAGAAGAAAAAGCTGTTGTAGATGGTATTATTAAAGAAGCAGATAAATATAAAAATGGTATTTTTGTGGAGTTAAAACCTAACCTTGTAGCCATGGCAGAGTATCAGGAAAATTTAAAATATGGAAAAAAGGTTAAGGTTATAATAAAAAAAATTATTAAAAGTAAAAGAAAAATTAAAGTAGTAATAATATAAAGGAGGATTTTAAAGGTTATGGTAGAAGATGAAAATATTAAAACCACTGTTTCTCCATTTGCCATAAGAGAAGGTGAAATCAAAGCTTTTGATGGGAATGATGGATACGTATCAATAAGCCAAATAATTAATAAAATTAATTTAGGCCATATTAATGATATACATTTCCAAATACTATATATAGTAAATGAGTTTAAATTTATTACTTCAAGACAAATTTTTCAACTACTTAAATTTAAAGGAATTGAAATTAAATCACAAGATAAATTAAACAATAAGCTAGAACAACTAGTTAAATTGAAAATTCTTACTAGATATTATTTTACATCAGAAGATGGAAAAGGAATGTTTAGAGTATATTGCCTAGAAAAAATGGGAAAATATTTGCTTGATTCTAGAGAAAAAGAGTGTAGATGGCAACCAACCGATAATACTAAGCCTGTAGAATTAATTAAGAAAAGATTGGCTAGAAACCAAATAATAATTGCTTATATGAGAAAAGTTAAAAGCTTTGATTCATATAAAATGAAACCAGTTATAAATGCAAAAATGCTTGGGAAAAGGTTTAAAGCTAATGCAGAAATTGTTTTAAAGGTTAAAGATAATAAAATTAGTTTACTTATAGAATGTATAAGACGTGAAGAAAATTGGCAGAATATTTTCTTAGATAGAATTAAATTATATAAAGATTTTTACGACAATTTTATTCAATTTGATTCACGGTTATCAAATTCCACCACAATTGGTTTTTGTTTGCGAAGATGATAAACATACTGTTGAAGTTTATAAGCTTATTATAGAAAATAATATTGATACTGATAAATTTAAAATTTATTATACAACGGATTTAAGACAGAATACTACTAGTTTAAATAAATCATTATTAGAATTTAATTATGATAAAGAAACTGGAAAGTTTAAAGTAAATAATGTTGATATTAAATTACTTGGATAATAGCTATTTATAAAAGAAAACAATAAAAAAATATAACCATTAAATAATTTTAAAAAAAACTGGATGCATTTAGTTAAGCATCCAGCTTTTTTAGTTATTATCATTGTTTTTAAAGGATTTTATTGCATTTTCATCATCAAAATTTGTTTCAATAGATTCGTTTGTTTGAATTGGTTCCATATCATTTGGATTTTTAGGATTTGAATTAAAGCTAATATTTTTTAAATCAAACTTTGGTTTTTTATCTTCCTCATCTTCTTTATATGTAATTCCATTTGTAAATTTATTGAAATTAAAGATTTTATTTTTTTGAGGTTCTTTATATTTTGTTTCTAAGAAATCAACTTTACCTACTTCGCAAACCCATTTTCCATTAATATCTTTTGTTCTAAATACTAATGATTTAAAAGGTAGTCCTTGTATTTTAGCTTTATCTTGATTAACTTTATAAATCCATTCAACAGATTTGTAATTTTTATCATATTCAACTTGATCTGTATGATAATCATTTGTCATTTTCCACTCTCTATGGTATCCAAGTTCTTGTTCCCACCATGCATTATCGCTTGGACTTGCACCACCAAATACTGCTTTAGTAAGACAGTTTGAAAGTACTGTTTCCTTGTGACTAGATTCTTCAGTACTTTGACCTAGTTGAGCTAAGTTTTGAGCAGATATAGTAATTCCAATTCTATATTTTCTATATAGAGTAAACATTTCTTCAGTAGAATTACATAGGAAAGGAGAAAATTCATCAATATATAGAAAGTGAGGAATTCTAGAATTTTCTATACCTGGTCTATTCAATATTGATTGTTGCATTAATAATAAGAAATAAATACCAAAACCTCTATGAATTGTTGCTCCAAGATCTCCACGTCTAGTACATAAAAAGATTACTTCACCATTTTCTAGGGCATCATCATAATTTATATTATTTGTTCTGTTACATAGAATATTTTTAATTCCAGGGTTTCTAAGAAGGTTTTCAATTATTGCAATAGTATTATTTAATTGCTCTTTTAACTCTTTATTTTTACTTCCTTTATAGAAATTCTTTTCAAAATAAGAAATTTGGATTGAATAGTTTTTAGCTAATTCAGAATCTTCTTTCATTTGTTTACTTAATTTCTCAACTTTACTAAAATTGTTTAATAAATCTAATAAGTCTTCTAAAGTAGGTATTTCTCCATCATTAAGTTTTGGATGCATTATTGTTAAAAGTATAACTAAATTTTCAATTGCTTGTGTCATAATATTATATGATAATGCTGAATCAACAGAAACTAATTTTTCTGAATCTTCTTGAGATTGAACTAATCTTTTTAGAATTGAAGAAATAGTTATAGAGGCTTTTACTGGATTAGAACAAACAAATGGATTTAAACCAATAGAATCAGGATTATTTGGGTCTATTAAGCTGTAAGGTATATTGAAATTTTCTGCAACTTCTATCATGTGAGTAATTGTTTCATAATCTGGAGCCATATATGTAATACCTAAATTTCTATAAATTGTTCTTGAACCATCTTTATAATATACAAGCTTTGAAAGATAAGCATTAAATAATTTTTCTTTTCCTTGGTTTGGAATTAACATATTTAATGAGAAATTTTTATTCAAATAATCATTAGAATAAGGTTTATCAAGCACAGATAATCCTGTACGTAAGGCAGTATATCCCATTTCTTTAGAAGCTTCATTAAAGAAATATTTTTTTTCTAGGTCTCTAGCAATCATTGGTTCATATATCATAGATGTTTTTCCAGACCCAGATACACCTACTATAGCACTTGATTCAAATCTCCTAACTTCAGGAATTCTAAGCATTTTTCCATTACCTGTATTTCTACATAGAGTATTTTCACAAGTATATGGACCAAGACCATCTGGAGAAGGATCAATACTTATACCTAGATAGTCTTTAATAGAATCTTGTATAGGTTTTGTATCATTAACTTTCATATAAATCCATTTCCATAAAGGAAATAAAGTAAGTATTGGAACATACCATGCAAATGCAGAAAATGCAGGCTTTATTAGGTCTATAAAATTAGTTATTATATATTTATAACCAGGAACACAAAATAATAAAAACCAACATATCTGATTTACCCATTGAATTAACATTGAAATTGCTAAGAAATAAATTGTAAATATATAAGCATAAAGAAAACCAACTCTTGGCTTAAAACCAGTTGCAAATTTTGAAGCATAAGAAAAGTAAAAAGCAAAAGTTGCACATGCAAAAGCAAAAGTATATTGAAAAGGATTCCAATAATTAACAGATAAACCAGAACCAGCAATAAATAACATTTCAACAACCCTATCAGTTAAAAAATATGCTGTAAATAATGTTAAAATATATGTAACAAATGTAGTTCTATCTGTTTTTAATGCTTTTAAAAAATTATCGAAATATCTTAAAAACAAATAAATACACCTCTTTTTCTAATAAAAATATATACAACATTATTATCCCACAATATGGCAAAAAAATCAAGAGATTTAGGGAATTTTGTGTAACATTTTTTAATAACTTGCTCGCTATCAATGCGCTTTTTTCAAAAATAATTATATTGTAACCTAATTTATTAAAAGACATCGACCTTCGATTGTAACAATAAATTGTAAAAAGTAACAAAAAAATGTAAAAACCTTTTAGATGGTTTGACTTTATTTAAATAATTATAAATATACTAAATAAAATTAAGTATATTGTAATATTTGTTTTTTTAAAAAGTATATTTAAAAAAGAGAGGTAAAGATTTGAGAAAGAATAAAGAAGGATTTGTAGATAGTGTAATATCACTTATGTTGTCACAGGGAATAATAAAAATATTTGGTTTAGCATATAGTATGTATCTTATAAATAAAGAGGGATTTGGAGATAGAGGAAATGCAATATATATGGGAGGCTACCAAATTTATGTTTTATTATTAACTATTTCTTCAATAGGTGTTCCAAATGCAGTAGCAAAATTGATTGCTGAAAAAGTTGCAGTAAAAGATTATAATGGAGCAGATAAAATCTTTAAAATAGCTTTTTTTAGCTTTGGAGTTATTGGCTTTTTTGGAACTATTCTTTTATTTTTTTCAGCAAAATATATCTCAAATACAATTCTTTTAATACCAGAATGTGAATATAGTTTAATTGCATTATCACCATCTATTTTTTTAGTTTCAATTTCTTCTGTTATTAGAGGATATTTCAACGGAATAAGTCAAATTTCAAAAACAGCCAAATCACAGACTATTGAGCAAATTTTTAAATCATTTTTAACAATAGTCCTTGTCGAATTTTTATCAACAATAAGTAAAAACACCACTTCTATGGCTAGTATAGCAAATTTTGCATCAACTTGTGCAATTCTTGTTAGTTTTATATACATATTAAATAGTTATATTAAATTAAGAAAAATTCAAATGATAGAAAAAATTAAATTTTCAAATGCTTCAAGAGAAAATAGTATAGAAATATTAAAAAGAATATTTGCTGTATCGATACCAATTACTATTTCTGCTGTTTTAGGAACACTTAATAAAAATATAGATTCTATAACTGTAGTAAGGATATTAACACCGATTTTAGGAGAAAAGGTAGCTAAGCTTAAGTATGGAATATTAAGCTCTAAAATTGATATATTAACAGTAATGCCACTTTCTTTTAATATTGCTTTTGCAACAGCTTTAGTACCAACTATTTCATCAGCTTTTGCAAGGAATGATATTAAAACAATAAATAGTAAGCTTTCTTTTTCATTATTAATATCGTGTATAATAGCTTTTCCCTCTGCGATTGGATTAAGTTTATATTCCAAACAAATTTTAAATTTATTATTTCCAAATAGCAGTAGTGGAGGAGATTTACTTAAAATATCAGCTTTTAGTATAATTTTTATGTCTATAAATCAAACAATAAATGGTGCGCTACATGGAATGGGAAAAACTAAGATATCTATTTTGGTAAGTACTTTAGGAATTATTGTAAAACTTGTTTTAAATATTATTTTAATACCTATTATAAATATATATGAAAAGGGTGCAATAATAGCAAATTTGTTTTCTAGTTTTATAAGTTTTATTGTAACTTGGAATGTATTAAAAATAAGTATAAAGATAAATTTTAATTTTTTAAATCTAATAACAAAACCTTTAACCGCATCAATTATTATGGGAATTTCTTCTTATAATGTCTATTTAGCTTTAATAGGATATGGAGTTACAGAAAAAATATCTACGATTTTTGGAATTATATTTGCGATATTAATATATATAATTTTATTACTTGTATTAAGAATTTTTTCAAAAAAAGATTTATTATTGTTACCTAATGGTGAAAAATTATATAAATTTCTAAAAAGAGTGAAAATTTATTATTAATTCTAAATTCTTACAAGTATATTAAATCATAGGTTTTATAAAGATTTAAATGCTTAAATTATTGAAAAATAGGTATTTTAAATTTTTTTATTTAAAAAAGAAGGATTTTATAAGGTTTTGGCGAATAATTAAATTGTAGAAATAAAAACTACATACTTAAATCTTTTAGGAGGAATAAAAAATGAACAAAGCTGAATTAATCGCAGCAATAGCTGCAAAAACAGGAGCAACAAAGAAAAATGCAGAGGAATCAGTTAACGCATTTGTTAACGTTGTTACAGAAGCATTAACTAAAGGAGACAAAGTTCAATTAGTTGGATTTGGTTCTTTTGAAGTTAGAAAAAGAGCAGCTAGAAAAGGAAGAAACCCACAAACTAAAGAAGAAATCAAAATATCTGCTTCAAAAGCTCCAGTATTTAAAGCAGGAAAAGCTTTAAAAGAAGTTGTTAACAAAAAATAAGATTTTTTTTGAGATAGAAAGAGGTAACAGTTTAAGTTATCTCTTTTTTTGTTATTAATCATAGATGATGTTCTTAAATTTTGCCTAAATATATATAATACTAAATCGCTACATCTATATTACTACATTTAAACTAAGCATCTTTTTAATTTCTGTAGTTTCTTCACGTAATGAGATTTTCTACTTACGTTTATAAGATGTTTTAAATGTTCTCACTTTTTATATTCCTTTTGTTTTTTAGTATTATAGATGTTTCAGCTTTTAATTAAGCTGTTAAGCTGTGAATTGTAACCTCTTTTTATACTTATCTATTAAAAATTTAATAAAAAGCTTGCAATTAATAATTGTTAATAATATAATCATAATATAATTTATAAATACAAAGGAAAATAAGATTATGGATGAATTAAGTGTAATCTTTTTAGATGATGATAAAAAAACTATTTTAGCAAAGATAAAAGTACAATATGGTGGAAAAGCTATTTATCCCTATGGAATTCCTACTAAAGAAGCCATTCAAGGTGTAAAATATAATTTTATTGGTTGGGAAGGCAAAGAAAAGCTAGAAGTTGTAACTGATGATACAGTTGTTATTGCAAAGTATGTTGCTGAAACGGAAACAGTTTCTAATGAAGAGGCGCTTTATGATGCTTCTCTTCAAAATGCTGAGAATACAAATTATAATGTTGTTATTGATGCTGGAAGAAAAGCTTTATCTCAAGAAAAAGCTGTCGAAAAGGATAATAGAACTGCAGAAGAAATTGTGAGTGAAATAATGGAAAATGGGAAAACTGAAGTTGGGCAAGATTTAAATATTGATATGGAAAAATAAAATACTAAGGATATGAATTGGGGGATAACTTAAGATGGGTGTAGTAATAACTAGAGATGATATTATTGCGTATGCAGAAGTAGATTATATTATTCATCATATGAACGAAAAATATATTAGAAAAATACCGGAAAAATTATTAAATTTTTTTGGTACAATTAAAGACCCAAATCATGTGGTTAATGTTAATCCAAGGATTCCTCTTCAAAATCAAAATTTAAAAAAATATACTTTGGAAATTATTGCCTTACTTCATATTAAATACTGGTGCGAAGATGAAGAAAGAAGAAAAATGCTTTATGAAAAAATGCTTGAAAATCAGCGAAAATTAGATGAACAAATGAGAGAAAAATTCAATAATGACAATTTGTTTGATATGAATTCTGCTAAGGTTGTTAGAACAGATTCAGACTTAAATAGTAGTAATTATTCTTCACCAAAGAACTATAATATTATTCAAAGTCAAAGTAGAATTGAAAATAGTGAAATGGATAACAATGAACCAAATGAAAAGCTAAATAATTATTTGGATAATAACAATAAATATATGGAAGTTAAAGAAAATTCTATTATATACAAAGGAGATTTTTTAACAAATATGATAATTAAAATTAAAAATTTGTTTTCTAGAAAAAAATAGATGGTAAGACCCAGATTGTTATTAAATATTTTTAACGATATGGGTTTTATTTTAAAATAAAAAACATAATAAATTTGATAATTTAGGTTGATATTTTTTTCTTTTTATTGTATGATATAGTATGTATAATGTTAATTGTATATAGTATAGTCTAAAGGAGGCTTTAATAAAAATGCTAAAAAAAGCAGTAATTTTACTAATAGTTACACTAATGATTATTGGAACGTATTCAGTTTATGCTTCAGAAGGTGAGAAAATACTAAATTCAGATCAAGCAGCTGAAATAATTCAAATGAAGGAATCTTCTAAAGCAAAAGTTGAAGATTATATTGATAAATATGGTTCAACACCTTACGGAATTGTTGCTTATGTTTTAAATATTATAAGAATTTATAGTATTCCAACATGTTTTATTGGAATTGCAGTAGGTTCTATTTATCAATATGTAATTGGGATAAGAAAATTAGATGTAAGAGATAAAGGATTTGCATTAATTGTAACGTTTGTAACCATACTATTAATATGTCAAACATTACCGCTTATTTTTGCAATAGTAGTTAATTTCTGGAGGGGATAACAAATGAAGGTTTTATTTGCAGTAAGTAGTGAAAATATTTCTGAAGCTATTATTAAAAGATATCAGAAAGAATATAAAGAGATTCTATCTTATAAAAATGTATATTACTTTAATGCAATATTAAAAGAAATACAAAAAGATAAGACTTATAATAGAATAGTAATAAGTGAAGATTTAGAACCATTTTCAAATAATAATTATGATACTATAGATAAATTTATTTTTGAAAAATTGGATAGTATAAGTGATGAAGCTCAAGATAGTAATGGTAAAGATACCTCTATTATTTTAATTTGTACAGATAGACGTCAAAAAGGTAATTCTTTACTTGTAAAGTTGTTTGGCATAGGAGTTTATAATGCGCTTCTAGGAAATGATAGAAGTATGGAAGAAGTTTGTAAGCTAATTAATAGACCACGTACCAAAAAAGAAGCTAAAACCTATTATAGAATAGATACTGATGATGTTAATTATAAAGCTGAAAACGAAAATGAAGTATCAGAAAATGAGATTCAAAATATATTAGCTCATTTTAAAAAATTGGGAAAAAATACGGCTAAATATTGTGATTCTTTTAATAATATTGCTGTTCAATATAATGATGAACAATTAAAAATAATTATAAACTGCTTACCAATTAATGTTAAAGCTTTTCTTGAAACAAATTGCGAAACATACCAAAATTTAATGAAGAGTGTTGGTGGTATTCATAGTGTAAAAAATATGGTAGCTTCTGCAGAAAGCTTTGAAGGAACAATAAAAAAAGAAATTAGTTCTAAAAATGTAGGCCAAGCTGGAAATATAACTAAGCCAATAGTTATACCATCAGCGGTAAGAAATGCTACCAATAAAGCTCAAGTTTTAAAAAGTCAAGTAAAAGAGCCGAATGTACCTGAACAATTTAAAAAAATAAATGTCCAGCCAAATAATAATACTTCAACCATGCAACAAAAAGCTGTTGCAAGGCCGGTTGTTTTTCAAGAAGAACCACAAGAAATACAACAACAAGTTCAAATAGAACAAGAAAAACCTGTACAACAAACATTAGGATATCAAAGACCTAGAAGACAGGTTTCTAATATGGCGCGTGTTAATACTACAGCTGTTAGGCAAGAACAAGTTAAGCAACCTTCAATAAATTTAAATAATGATGATCAAATTTTAGAAGAGAAAAAAAGTATGATAAATGAATCAGCTTTATTACAGGAAGAAAATAATGAAATAAATGAGATTCAAGATATAGATGAAAGTAGTTTAAGACGAGGAAGAGGAAGGCCTAAAAAAACACCTGTAGAAGGTGCAATTGTTAAGCCAAAAGGAAAAAGAGGAAGACCTAAAAAGAATCAAGAAGATGATGAAGATGATGAAATGATATTACCTGGATTAGAAGTAGATGATGAAGATTATGGCTATGAAGAAGTTAGTGAAGAAGAGAATATACTTCCAGGTATTGTAGATGAAGAAGAAGATATAGATTTACAAGAAAATCAAAATTATATTGAAGAAGCAAATAATGATGAAGCAACAATGTTACCAGGAATGGGATTTGAAGATGAAGATGTTGCAGATGAAAAAAATTTAGAGCAGGAATATACAGAAGAGGTTTCACTTCCAGGCATTGATGATTTAGAAGAAGATGATGAATTAATTTTAGAAAAGGATGATACAGAAGGTAAAGATGACTTGCTTCCTGGACAAGATAATTTAGAAGAAGATGAAGACTTATTTCCAGGAATAGATAATACAGAAGGAGAAGGAGACTTACTTCCAGGAATTGATAATATAGAAGGAGAAGGAGACTTACTTCCAGGAATTGATAATTTAGAAGAAGATGGAGACTTACTTCCAGGAATTGATAATTTAGAAGAAGATGGAGACCTACTTCCAGGAATAGATAATACAGAAGAAGATGAAGATTTACTTCCAGGATTTGGAAACTTTGATGAAAATATTGATCAACCAGCTATCCAATCTCAAAATGTAAATATAAAATCAAATGTTGTTGAAAGTATAAAACCTAGAGTAGATTATTCTATGTCTAGTTTAAATAGTTTAATTACTAAAGATAAAAAAATAGTGTCATTTATAGGTACAAGTAAAAATGGAGTTTCTTTCTTGGTAAATAACTTGGCTGCACTATTCTCATCTTTAGGAATTAATACAGCAATTTTAGATATGACACAAAATAAAAATTCATACTATATTTATACAAAAAATGAAGATGAATTAAGGAATATAGCATTTAAATCAATTGAAAAATTACAAAATGGATATGCTGAAGGAATTAGAGTAGATAAAAATTTAAGTGTTTATACAGCTCTTCCGAATGATGGAAAAGATTATTCTAATGCAGAGCCAATTTTATCAACATTAATACAAAATCACTCACTGGTTTTAATAGATTGTGATTATGATACTGATTTAACTTATTTTGCTAGTTGTCAAGAAATGTATTTAGTACAATCTATGGATATACTTACAATTCAACCACTTACAGCTTTTTTAAGAGAGCTTAAAACAAAAGGAATATTAGAACCTGAAAAAATTAGAGTTGTTATTAATAAGGAATTAAAGGTAAAAAGCTTATCAATAAAAGCTATTATTGGAGGACTTTCATATTATAATGATCCTGCAATGTCTTTTATGACGGAGTTATTTAACAAAGATATGGTGAAAGCCTGTACAATTCCATTTGAAGATAATGCATATTCTAAATATCTTGAAGGAATAGTTAATTGCAATATCTCTTTAAATGGATTTTCAAAAGCGTTTTTATCAAAATTAAAGATTTTAGGAGATATGGTATATTCGCTTACTAGTAAACAAGCCTTTGGAAAAGGTGGGCAAGTTCCTAATTTTAATTCAAATGCTTTTTCAAGTAGCATGAACGATACATTAAGTAAAATGAGAAAGAAATATTAAATGTTTTAAGAGGTGAATATCTTGATAATAATAGTAATAGCAATATTAGTAATAGCAATTATTGTTTTAATAACATATAATCTTCATATTCAAAAGAAAATAGAAGCTTATAATAATATAAATGACCGTATTAACAATTTAAGTATTTTACAAGATTTTATGAAGATTGCTGGACAAGAAGAAACAGTAGATGAAAAACTTAAAATGATTAATGAAATAGTAATTGAAAAATATAATATAAAATATTCAACAATAGTTGTATTTGATGGTGCAGAGTATGTAGTTAAAGCATCAAATGTTGATGAAAAGCATTATGATGTTTTATCAAATTTGCATACAGAAGAAATATTTCAAGATAGTGTTGCTACTGCTACTCCAAAATATATTACAATAGATAATGAAAATGAAAAATTGCCTTATCAAAAAACAGAAATGGGAAGGGCAAAATCAGCGATGTTTTTCCCACTTTATATAGAAAATATTTATATTGGATATTGGATTATGGAAAGTGGGCAAATGCATGCATTTGATAAAACAGATACAACAATTATTGATGTTGTTAAAGATAATATTATTTCAGTTCTTCAAACAACATCGTATCAAGAGACAATTGAAAACATTGACAGAATAGATAAATTTACTGGTCTTCATTCTGCAGAATATTTGTATGGAATTGCTAAAAGAACAATTGACCAATATTCAACATCTGCTATTTGTATGTTTAAAATTCAAAATATTGAAGAAATAAATGAAACTACTAGTCGTCAAATTGGGAATGATATAATTACAGAAATTAGTAATATTGTAAAAACTAGGATGAATTCACAATATATTTTTGTAAGATATATGGGACCAAAATTTGTAATAGTATTTTCAGGAGTTGAGGAAGGTTCGCTTGAAGAGTTTTTAAAAGATATTAAGCAAGAGGCTGAAGAACTTGTTATAATTGAAGAAGAACAAGAAATAGAGAAAATTCATGAAATTAAAGGAAAAAGAGTTAGAGTAAAAGAAATTAAAGAGCAAAAAGAAGCATCTCCAAAATTAAATTTTGTTGTATCTACATATTATATGGGTACTGGTTTAGAGCAACTTACAAAAAAATTAGAAGAGTATTTAGATTCTTCAGATAAGGACGAAAATCAGATAAATTATATATAGGAGGGAATAAAAATGGCTAATGATAAGACCATGAGTTTTAAAGTTGAGAAGGACAAAAGCGTTAGAGTAAAAGAAATTCTAAAGGATGTTTATCAAGCTTTAGTAGAAAAAGGATACAATCCAATTAACCAAATAGTTGGATATATTTTATCAGGAGATCCAACCTATATTACAAGTCATAATGATGCTAGAAATTTAATTAGACTAATTGAAAGGGATGAACTACTTGAAAAAATGGTAAAATACTATATTGGATTGGAAGACTAGTTTATGCGAATTTTAGGGATTGATTATGGAGATAGTAGAGTAGGGATTGCAATAACAGATTCTTTGGGAATTACAGCGCAAGGTCTAGAAACTATTAAACATAATAATAATGATAAAATTATTTTAAGGCGTTTAGATGAGATTTTATCAGAATATGAAATTGATACTATTGTTGTAGGTATGCCCTATAATTTGAATGGAACTAAAACAATTAGGGCAGAAGTTACAGAAAAATTTTTACATAAACTAAAATGTAAATATAATAAAATAAAAATTACTACAGTAGATGAAAGACTTACTACTGTTGCAGCTCAAAAAACAATGATTTATTTAAATATTAACAAGCATAAAAAAAGAGATATTGTAGATACTATATCTGCCGTATATATTTTGGAAACATATATGAAAAAAAAATAAGTTTATGTTATTTAATTTCGATTTTTTTAGTAATTGTTTTATTTAGAGGTAAATTAAAGGAAATATAATTTGTGGATTGTAAAAATCAATTGAAATAAAAAATAAAAATTTTAAAAATATATTGAAAAAAATTTTTCTATAGTATATTATAAAGTAAATTAGTTTTAAACTATTCTTATATTTTGAAAGGAGTAAAATAAAATGGATGAAGAAAATATTGTAGATTCAGAGTTTGAAGAGGAAGATAGCAATATTGTTATTTTAAATGATGAAGATGGAAATGAAATTAGATTTGAATTTTTAGATTTAATAGAATATGAATCAGAAGAATATGTTGTACTATTACCAGTAGATGAAGATGGAGAAAATGAAGATGGAGAAGTTGTAATATTAAAACTGGAGGATTCAGAAGGAGAAGAAGAATCTTATGTTAGTGTAGATGATGAAAATGTTTTAACAGCTGTATTCGAAATATTTAAGGATAAATTTAAAGATGAATTTAATTTTACAGATGATGCTGAATAATATTTTGTGCGAAGAACTTTTTATATAATAGGAAATATAATTTCTCTATTATATAAATAAAAATAGATTTCGTATAGCGAAATCTTTTTTTAGTGTAAGATATATTTTAATTATAGTTTTAAATTTTACTAGAAAAGGAGAAGAAAATGACAACTTTATTTAGTTATTTATTAACTTTTTTGGGAATTATTTTTTGGTGTTTTAGAGTAATTGCAACTCTTTTATATGAGTTAGATGTAGAATTTTTTTCAGTACCAATTAATGAAACTTTGGAGATTATAGTATTATTTGCTACATTACCATGCTTATTATTGGTAATAAAAAGAAATATTATTGGGGCAGCAGCTTATTTTGGAATTTATGGTGCATATTTTGGAACGGCATTATACAATCAAATTAATGGAATTCAAACGAATGGATTAACAGTAGCTAGCGCTTCAGATAGTTTATTTTTGATATTGGGTATTTTAATTTCATTATTCACTTTTTTAGACATTTTATTAAACAAACATAGAGGAAATTTTGGAGCAGATCGTAAAACAAAATGGTTTTACGATAATGAAAAATTTGATAGGGAGTTTGACGAACGAGCAGATAGAAATCAGTACAAATTTTAACCTTTTTGTAAAATGACATAGAACCTAATAAAAATACTAAAAAATATTGAGACGCAAACTGTTTTATAAGTTTGCACTCAACTATTTACATAGAAGCAAAAATTATTCCCCAGCCTAATTTATAACTGGGGAATAATTTTTGGTGGCTTCAAGTGGAATCGAACCACTGACACGAGGATTTTCAGTCC
>JAFXMI010000037.1 GCA_017530505.1 Clostridia bacterium
TTCTCCGAACTTCCTATAATATAAAGGCTTCGCCAAATTTCCACAGAAAAATTCTAAAGAATTTTTCGCGGGCGAACAAAGACGAGGCACATAACTTTTCAAAAATGATAGAGTATTTTAAATGTGCCTCTTTTGTTCTTTTTAACCAATTATAAATTAAAAAATACTTAAAATACAACAAAATAGAGAGTTTCCAATAACTACTATTATTTGACAAAAATGGCGAAAAATGGTATAATAAGGCTTGCGAGGATATTATGTATTATAATTGGAAGAAAACTACAAATACTGATGAATTAAAAGTAATATGTAATTTAATAAAAAATGGAGAACTAATTATTTTTCCAACAGAAACGGTTTATGGAATTGGTGCAAATGCATTAGATAGTAAAGCGGTTGGAAAAATATTTCTTGCAAAGGGAAGAGCTTCAGATAATCCTTTAATAGTACATATTGCTAATAAAGATTCTATCGATAAAATTGCTGAAGATATTACAGATGTTGAAAACAAATTAATAGATACTTTTATGCCAGGACCGTTTACTATTATTTTAAAAAAGAGGAAAGATGTAATACCTGATAATGTTACTTGTGGTTTAGATACTGTTGCTGTAAGAATGCCAAGAAATATTATAGCAAAAACTATTATTACTTTTTCTGGAGTACCAATTGCGGCTCCTAGTGCAAATATATCTGGTAAACCTAGTGGAACAAATATTGAGGATATTAGAAAAGAATTAGAAAGTAAAGTATCTGCTATTATTGATGGTGGAGATTCTGAGATTGGCTTAGAATCAACAGTTGTTAAGGTAATAGACGAAGTTCCAGTTGTATTAAGACCTGGGAAAATTACTCCAGAGCAAATACGTGAAGTTATTGGAGATGTAAGAATTGATAATAATGTTTTTGGAAAGATAAAAAATGATGAAAAAGTTGAAAGTCCAGGAATGAAGTATAAACATTATGCTCCGGTTACTAAATGTGAGTTGATTTATGGAGAAGATGAAAGAGATTTAGTTTTTGAAATTAGTAAACGAGTTAGAAAATTTGAAGGTAATATTGTAGTTATAGGCTTTAAGGAACACAGGAAAGATATTAGAATTTCTGAGGAAAGATTTTTAGGCATTGCTTCTAATAATAATTTAGAAGATTATGGTAAAAATATTTTTAGTGCGTTAAGAAAAGCAGACAAAATAGGAGCAAATCTTATAGTTATTGAAGGAGTAAAAAAAGAAGGCTTAGGAATTGCTATTATGAATAGATTACTTAGAACTTGCGATTATAATTATTTTGAGTGTTCTACTTAAAAATAATTTTGGAGGATATTTAAAGGATTTACATATACACTCTAATTTATCTGATGGGGAATTTAAATGTAAAAAAAAAATATCATAATTTACAAATTAATCTGTTTAAAAAAACTTGATATGTACAAATTTTAGATGATAAGAATCGGAGGGTTTATGGAACATTTTAAGAATAAATTAATGATAAATAACAATTGGGAAACAATAAAAAAAATACAGCAAGGTATGTCAATTTGTAGATATGGAGATGGTGAGTTTACAATTATATTAGGTGGAAGAACAAGATTACAACCAGCAGATAATGATTTAGTTAATAGATTAAAATTGATTTTAAAAGATAACAGTCAAAATATACTAATTGGGATTCCAGAAGCTTTTAATGAAAACTATGAAAAATATACAGAAAAAGCTTCAAACTTTTGGAAAAATTATAATGAAAAAAATTTAGAAAAAATTATAAGTTTACTAGAACCTAATAAGGAATATTTTTCTTCACAAATTACATGGTTTTATACCGATGTCAAAAATAGAGAAGATTGTAAAAAATATGTAGATGAATTAAAGAAAATTTGGGAAAATAAAAACCTACTAATCGTTGAAGGTGAACAAACAAGAATGGGGTTGGGAAATGATTTATTTAAATTTGCAAAATCAATAAAACGAATATTGTGTCCATCAGAAAATGCATATAATAGTTATAATGAGATTTTAAATACTTGTATGGAATTTTCAAGAGACTATTTAGTTTTAATTGCGTTAGGAGCAACGGCGACTATTCTTGCATACGATTTAGCCAATAATGGATATCAAGCATTAGATTTTGGACATGTTGATTTAGAATATGAATGGTACTTAAAAAATGCAGATAATAAAATAAAAATAGTAAATAAATTTAATAAAGAAATAAATGATTATGAAAACATTGTTGGCAACATAGATAGTAGCTATGAGAAAAGTATTGTTAAAAGAATAAAAAAAGGAGGAACTACTGTATGTTAGATAAGGATAAAATTAGTATAATAGTGCCAGTATATAACGCAGAACAATATATAGAGAAATGTGTCCAAAGCATATTAAGCCAAACCTATTCGAATATAGAAATATTATTAATAAATGATGGATCAACTGATAGAAGTCAAGAAATATGCGAAGATTTTCAAAACAAGGATAACCGAATTAGAGTAATAAATAAAAAAAATGGCGGGCCTGGAAGTGCAAGAAATGCTGGAATAATTAATTCAACAGGAAAATATATAGGGTTTGTAGATTGTGATGACTTTATTGACAATGATATGTATGAAATTTTATATAATTTATGTGTTAAAAATGATGCTGATATTTCAATGATTAATTTTAGAAAAATAGTAGATGGTAATATTAAGAATAATGGAATTTCAACAGAAGAAATAATCATTTATAATAAAATTGAAGCAATGAAAGAATTACTTGTAGATAAAAAAATAAAAAATTATTTTTGGAATAAATTATTTAAAAAAGAAATTTTTACAGATTTAAATTTTTGTGAAGATTGTTATTTTGAAGATGTTGAATTAATGATAAAAGTTTTTGAAAAAATAAATAAACTAGTACATAAACAAATAAGTAAATATAATTATGTTCAAAGAAGTGATAGTTTAGTTAACTGTGGATCGTATGATAAATTAAAGGATTTTGTAAAAGTTACAAAGCGAAGATATAATTATATTTTAAATAGAAATCTAAAATTAGATGAGTATAATGCAATAGGTTTTGTAGCTAATATGATTATTGTATACAAAAATGCAGTTGTATATAATATTTCTGAATTATTTAATGATTTTGAAAATAATTATTCTTTTTTTTCTAGTTTAGTCGAAAAATATAAATCAAATATTTTTATAGAATTAAGTGATTATAGAAGATTACTACTTTGCATTATTTTATGGGATTTAGAATTAGGCAAAAAAATTGTTAAATATCTTGAAGAATAAAAATAATAAATAAAAGGAATTGTGCTTATGGATGAAAAAATAGATTTTGTATTATTATGGGTAGATGGAAATGATCAAAAATGGCAGATAGAAAAAAGAAAATATATTGTAAATAAAGATGATGCTAATGTTAATAGGTATAGAGATTGTGACAATTTACAATATTTATTTAGAGGAATTGAAAAATATGCAAAATGGGTAAATAAAATATATTTTATTACATATGGTCATTTACCTAAATGGCTAAATACAAATAATGAAAAACTAGTTATTGTTAATCATAATGATTTTATACCAAAAGAATATTTGCCAACATTTAATTCAAATGTTATAGAATTGAATATACATAGAATAAAAAACCTTTCTGAAAAATTTGTATTATTTAATGATGATTTCTTTTTATTAAAAGAAACAAAACCTGAAGATTTTTTTGTTAATGATGTGCCAACAGATACATATGTAGAGTGTTTATTATGTCCACCATCAATAAATGATGCTCATTTCATGATGAAATCAAATATTATATATCTTATTAATAAATATTTTAATAAGAAAGAATGCATTAGAAAAAACTATTTTAAATATATAAATCCTAAATATGGAAAATTAAATAAAAGCACTTTATATTGTATGAAATATAAAGAAAAATTTTTAGGATTTAAGAGTTTTCATGAGCCGTATGCATATTTGAAGCAAACTTTTGAAACTATATGGGAAAAGGAAGGACAACTTTTAGATGAAGCATGTCATAATAAATTTAGAACATCTAGCGATTTAGGACATTTCCTTTGTAAATATTGGAGAATGGTTTCTGGAAGTTTTGTTCCCAAAAAAAGTGAAGGATGTTATATATATTTTTTAAATGATAATTCAGATAATATTAAAGAATTAAAAAGTAATAAATATAAGTTTGTTTGCATAAATGATGTTTTAATGGATATAGATTTTGAAAAATCTAAAAAAGAAATAAATGATGTTTTAAATGAATTATTTCCTAAAAAATCTAGTTTTGAAATATAAGTTTTTAATTAAATAAAAACTTAGTGTATTTTTATTTTAACTATTAAATCTCTAATCTTTTATATTTAAAGATATAGGAGATTTTTCTTATTTAAAAATTTCAAATTAAATTACATTTTGTTACAATTCACGGTTTCTGATACATAATTCTTATATTGTAACTTAATTTATTAAGTAAACTGTAAATGGTAACTGCATTACAATCAGGTTGACAAGCTATAATGATAAACTATTGAATTTTGATTATATTTCGTATATAATATTAACAAATAAAAAAGGAGAATTCCAATGTATTTAATAGTAGGCTTAGGAAATCCAGAAAAAGATTACGCAAAAACAAGACATAATATGGGGTTTAATGTTATAAATAGATTATCAGATAAATACGAAATTGATGTTAATAATAAAAAATTTAAAGCTCTTTTTGGAAAGGGAATAATTGAAGGAGAAAAAGTAATTTTAGTTAAGCCACAAACTTATATGAATTTAAGCGGAGAATCTGTTTTAGAATTTAAAAATTTTTTTAAAATTGAAGAGAATAAGTTATTAGTTATATATGATGATTTTGATACAGAACCAGGGAAAATCAGAATTAGAAAATTTGGTTCAGCTGGAACACATAATGGAATGAAATCAATAGTAAATATATTAAAAACTGAAAAATTTCCTAGAATTAGAATCGGAATAGGTAGACCAAAAGATGAAAAATTAGATATTATTACTTATGTTATAGGTTATGTATCAGAAGAAGATATGAAAATTTTAGACGAAGGAGTAATAAAAGGTGCTGAAGCGATTTCAGACATAATTAAAAACGGAATTGATTCAGCAATGAATAAATACAATTAAAAATGAAAGAAATTTTAATAAAGCAAGAAAATGATTTTAGAAAAATTTATTTAATTGAGGAAGAAAAACTTGTTGAATATTATGAAGAAAAAATAGATTCAAATTCTATTGAAGGAAATATATATATTGGAAAAGTTCAAAATGTTGTTCCTGGACTAGAGGCGGCTTTTATTGATATTGGAGAAGAAAAAAATGTATTTATCCATAGAAATGATTTATTAAATTATAATAAAGAATTGCCAATAAATAAGATAATTAAACCAGGTGAAAGAATTTTAGTTCAAGTTATGAAAGATAAGATTCAAAGAAAAGGCGCAAAAGTAACTGAGAAAATATCTTTAAGGGGAAAATTAGTAGTTCTTCATCCAAATAGAAATTTTATTACAGTTTCTTCTAAAATAAAAAATAATTTGAGAAAAGAGGAATTAAAAAAATATTTACAAGATATTTTACCTAAAGGAATGGGTGCAATTGCTAGAACAAGTTCAGAATTTGCAAGTAATGATGAAATAAAAAAGGATTTGGATTTTTTGCTTAAAAAGTGGAAATATATTCAAAACATAAAAGCTGTAGATTTTCCAAAAAAAATATATGATAGTGGAGGAATATTAAGTAAAGTTATTATAGATTTATCTAAAAATAATTTAGATAAAATTGAAGTAAATTCAAATGAACTTAAAGAGATTATTTCTAATATTTTAAAACAAATTGATGGAAAGATAAATCTTGAAATTTCGAATATTGATTATAATTATAAATATAATATTTCAAAAGAAATCAATAAAATGGACAAACAAAAGATTTGGCTTAATTCTGGTGGATTTATAACAATAGATTATACAGAAGCTTTAATAGCAATAGATGTAAATACAGGAAAATTTATTGGAAAAAAGAATTTAGAAGATACTATATATAAAGTTAATGAAGAGGCAGTTATAGAAATTGCAAGACAAATGAGATTAAGAGATCTTGGTGGAATTATTATAATTGATTTTATTGATATGAATAATCCAAAAGATATTGAAAATATTATTTTAAAATTTAAGGAAGAAGCTATAAAAGATCGAAGCAAAGTTCAAATTGAGGGATTTACAAAACTTAATCTATTAGAATTAACAAGAAAAAGAATTTATATTAATGAAGATGATAGCTAAAAGATTAAATTATATTAGATTGTTTTTATTAAAATTTATATATAAATGATGGGAGGAAAAATTAAAATGAATATTTTATATTATTTAATAGGTCTTGTTGTATTAGTTATATTATTAAAAATAATATCATTACCTTTAAAAATTATTATTAAATTTATTGTAAATTCAATAATTGGTGGAATAGTTTTATGGATTCTTGCTTTTTTTGGAATCGTAGTTGTTGTAAATACTACAATGATAATTTTAACTGGGCTTTTTGGAATACCAGGTCTTGTTTTTGCAATATTACTTACAATTATTTTATAAAATCAATAAAAAATGTATAAAAATATACTAGATATATTTTTAGAGAGGAATATAACAAAAATGAAAGTTGGATTTGTATCATTAGGATGTAGCAAAAATTTAGTAGATACCGAAATTTGTATTGGGTTATTTAAAAAAGCAAAATTTGAAGTAGTTAATAATCCTAATGAAGCAGACATAATTGTTGTAAATACATGTGGATTTATTGAAAGTGCTAAACAAGAGGCAATAAATACTTTATTAGAAATGTCAGAATATAAAGAAAAAGCAAAATGTAAATATCTTATTGCTATGGGGTGTCTAGTTCAAAGATATAAAAATGAACTAGAAAAATTAATTCCAGAAGTGGATTTGTTTTTAAGTTTAGATGATTATAGTAATATGTGGAATATAATATCAGATTTAATAAATCAAAAAAAATCATCAAATACTTTTGACTATATGGATAGAATTGTTTCTACTGGAAATACAACAGCATATTTAAAAATAGCAGAAGGATGTAGTAACAGATGTACATATTGTGCAATTCCAATGATTAGAGGACCCTATATTAGCAGAAAAATAGAAGATATTATTAAAGAAGCTAAAATGTTAGTTAAATCTGGATATAAAGAGTTAATAATAATTGCTCAGGATACTACAAAATATGGTATAGATTTATATGGAGAAAAGAAATTAGCTTATTTGTTAGACGAGCTTTGTAAAATAGAGGGGGTAAAGTGGATTAGATTTTTATACTCATATCCTGAAAGTATTACAGATGAACTAATTGAAGTAGTTAAGAGAAATGATAAAATATGTAATTATTTCGATATTCCTATTCAGCATTTTTCTAATTCTGTTTTAAAAAGGATGAACAGACAAAGTGATTCAAAATCCATTGAAAATTTAATTGAAAAAATAAGAAAAGAAATTCCAGAAGTGATTATTAGAACAACATTAATGGTTGGATTCCCAGGAGAAACGGAAGAAGATTATTTTGAATTATATGAATTTGTTAATAAAATAAAATTTGAAAGAATGGGCGTTTTTAAGTATTCAAAAGAAGATGGAACTCCTGCTTCAAAAATAAAAAATCAAGTTCATTATAAAACAAAAGAAACTAGGTTTAAAAAACTTATGGAACTTCAAAAAGCAATTTCAAAAATAAAATTAGAAGAAAAAATTGGAAAAGAATATGAAGCTGTTGTAGATAGTATTACTACAAATGGAAAAACATTAATAGCTAGAAGTTATATGGATATTCCAAATGAAGATGGAGTTATTTTTATAAAAAATAATGGAAAAATTAAAGTTGGAGAATTTGTTAAGTGTATTATAATAGATAGTAAAGATTATGACTTAATAGGAATATTAAAGTAAAGGCAGGATAAACTAATGAGAAAAATGATTATAAAATTATTATTCTTAAGTTTAGTTTTAATTGGTATAGGTAGTGGAATTTTTGTTAACATTAAGAGAGCTTATAATAGAAAAGAGAGTCAAAGAAGAATTGATAATATTTTTACCAGTGTACAATCTAGAACAGCGATTTTAACTAATTTTTATACTTATGGGGATACCCTTAATATAGAAGGAAAACTATCAAATGTTTTAAAAGATAATTTTGAGGGAGCTAAAATTATTATTACAGATGGAACTATGGAAAAGCTAGTAAGATTAGATGCTTATGTTCAAGATAATGAATTATTTTTTTCAACTTCTGAAATAAATGATGCAATAGAGTTAGATAAATTGGCTCTTGGAAATTATTACATATTATTAAGATTAAAATTAAATAATAGTTCTATTCCTAAAATATATTTTTTAAATTCGGAAAAAAATCTTAGTGGAATAGAGTATTATACAGTAACCAGAAATTCAGAAAATAGAAAAATTAATATTGATTTATTAGAAAGAAAAATGAATGGAAAAAACTATAAATATCTTTCTGTAAAAGTATTAAGTAATAAACTCCCTGAGGATGTATATGATTTTGTAATAGATGCTGGACATGGTGGAAAGGATGTTGGAGAGCGTTTAGGTACTTATACTGAAGCAGATATTACTTTAGATTATGCTAAATATTTAAAGGAAAAACTTGAAGAACTAGGATTAAAGGTTAAGCTTACCCGTGATAGCGAAAATTCTAATTCATTTAATTATGTAAATATGTATAATAATGATGGGAGAATTACTATTGCGTGCAAATCTAAAGCTAAATATATGATTTCCTTTCATGTAAATAATGGAAATAGTAATCTTACAGGCTTAGAAATTTATTCTCCAACAAAGTCAAACCTAACTTTTTCAAAACTAATTGCAGATAGAATTATAGTTTCTGGTGCAAATTCTTATTCTAATAATTCTGCATTTAAAAAGAAAGATGGAGTTTATGTATGGAATTTTACAAATCCTGTAATTAAGCAATTTCAAAATACAGCCGAAAAAAAAGGGTATGAACCATATCAGATTACAGAATCAACCCCTTACCAATATACAATAAGAGAGGTTGGAGGAGTTGCAACTAATGCATATGTAGATGGAAGGAATAAGGACTATTCTAAAAATGAATATTATGACTCAAGACAGGGAATTGAGTGCTATCAGGTTGAACTAGGGTATATAAAAACAGATTTAGAAAAAATATTATATAATAGGGAAGCATATATTAATTCAATTACCCAAGTAATCAAGGATTATTTGGAAATTTAAGTAGGTTTTGAAATTCTACTTCCAATTTGCATAATTATTTCCCTAGAAGATTTATTAGCTAATTCAAAAGTATTTTTAATAAATCTTGTATCAATTTTATCTGTATACGCAAATTCACGCAAAGTTGTTGAGAAAAAAGCATCTCCTGCACCTGAAGAATCAACGATATCAATAATTACTGATGGAGATTCAAAATCTATTTTTATTTCACCATCTTCTCTATAAACATATTCTGCACCTCTTTTACCTTTTGTTAAAACCATAAGTTCAGGATTTAATAATTTGTATAATTCTACTAATGATTTTACTCTTAGTCTTTCAAACAAAAGTGGAACAACATTATCATTTAATTGAATATAATTTGCAAGTTTAAAAAAGTTTAAAAGATATTGTCTAGTAAAATGTTCAAAAAATCTTATATGTCCAATATCTAAACAGACTTTTTTATTTTTTATGTTATTAACAAATTCTAAATTAATAGGTAAAAATTTATCCAAAATAATATATGATTCATATTTTTCTAATTTTTTTGGAATACTAGTTGGGAGATTTTTAGAAAAGTTCATGGTATAATCTAAAGTTATAGGGTTATACCAACTGTGCATTATAGAATCATCTTCTAAATTTTTATTGGGAATAACAATATTCATTATATTTGTTGGCTTTTCCTCTATTATTATATTATTAGTATTTACACCTGCTTTAGTTAAGGATTCTAATGCAATTTTACCTTCTTCATCATTTCCACATGAGCCAAAGGCATAGCATTTTTCTCCCATTAAACTAAGATTATATATATCGTTCCAATTACACCCTCCACCATCTTGATTAATTAGTTCTAATTTATCATTATAAATTTTATCTAAAATAATATCTCCATGAGTAATAAATATTTTTTTATTCATCTTAAAGCTCCTTTAATCCAAATACATTAATATTATATAAAAAAAAAATCGAAAAATCAATTATTATGGCATTATTCATTTACAATAGTTCATAATTGTGATAAAATATAAATATTAAAAGTATAGAAAATCTACTTAAAATGGAGAAAAATTACAATATGAGAAACAGAAAGATATGTGGATATAGTTCTACTGTATATAAGGGATTAACTGACAGTGTTGGTGCATTAGATAAAAACATAAAATTAAAAAGACTTGAAAGATTTTCAGAAATAATTGGAGAAGTATTAAATAATTATAGACAAGATCTTGATAAGAGAACAATGATGTTTAAATTGATAAGACATCCTGTAGAAGGTACAACTCAAAGAGAAAGGCATAGTTTAAATGTTAAATATATTGCTGGACAAATTGCAGATGAGTTTGATTGGCTTAATTCAAATATTACTAAAATTATTGCCTATAATCATGATACAGGACATACCCCTATGGGACATAGTGGAGAATGGTGGATTTCAAGTATTTTTGAAGATTATGCTTTACCATATTATGTACATAATGCAATAGGAGCTAGAAAATTATCGTATAATAATAAAGTATTTGATGAAATTGAAGAAAGAATATTGAAAGAACATCCAGATATATCTAAACGAATGCTTAGAAAAATTAAAAGAGATTTATGGCTTATTTTTGATGGAATAAATTGTCATAATGGTGAAAGATCAGAATCTAGTTATGAACCAGACTTTTCAAAAACGCAAAAACGATCTAAAGAGGAAATTATGAATTGTTATACTAAACATGGATTTGATATGACATTAGTACCAGCTACCTCAGAAGGTTGTTTAATGCGTTTATGTGACAAAATATCATATATTCCTTTTGACATGGTAGATATTTTTAGAAATGGTTGTGCTATTGAAACTGGAGAATATAACGGGGAAAAACATAATTTTTATAGGGAATATGAAGAAATATTTAATAGAATTGGTATGAAGCCTGGAAGTATTCAAAGACTTTTAAATTGTAAATCAAATGATGACTATGATGAATTTGCTAGAGGAATACAGAAAATTTTTATAACTGATGTAATAAAAAATAGTAGAAGAAATAAGATTAGAATGTCTTCTAAAATGGCAAAAGCAATGCATGATATGAGAAGACTTAATAATTTGATGATGGTAAACGATGTTGTTTTGGAAGAGGATCATGAAGCTTACATTAGTTCTATAAATAGTCTTGTAAACTATTATGGAGGATTATTAGTAGATAGATTATTAGTTAATACTGGAGATGATAATACTTTAAATCCTTTTAGTACTGTATTTAATGCTAGTGATAAAAATGATCCAATAATCGGAGGATTTGCTGATTTTGTTGGAAATATTAATAGAGATGATTTTAATTTTACAGTTGAAGCCTGCAGAAGAGCTTTTGAAGAAACAATAGAAGGTGAAATAGAAATTGCTCAAAATGTTGCTTTAGGTTTAATTACTGAAGATAAAATTAAAGATATCTTTAACCAAGAATTAAGATTAAAAAATAATGAATTAGGTTTAAATAATAAAGAATTAAGAGTAAAAAGCTTCATAAAAGCTTTTAGAAATAGTATTGAACTTGCTCATAGAGAAAAAGTATTTAATGAAGATTCAACAAATCCGTTTAATTCATTTAAAAAGAAATTTTGGTTAAAATTGACAAGAAATAAAATTAAAAAAATGGCAATAGAACAATGTAATGGACATAATAGAACTAATGAATTTAATGGAATTATTCCGATTGAAAGAATGATATGTATGGATATTGGAGGACAGTATATAGCTAGTTTAAATGATGAACAATTTTTTGAATTAATACAAAAAGCTAGATTAATTACACCTGATCAAGCTGAATCATTACAAAGACCATATAATTCATTTGATTTTAGAAAAGAATCAAAAAAACATAGTGCTTGGATAGGAATTGGAAAATTACAAAATAATTCTGAAGATTCTTCAAAAGAACCTAGTTTTTTTAAAAAAATTTTTGGAAGAGAACGATAGATTTTGCTTAAATTATTATAAAAAAATTTAATTATTGATTTTTTATATAAAATGTTATATATTATTTTCAAATAAAAAAAGAAATGGGGAAAATTGATTATGGGAAAAATACTTATTTTTGGACATCAGAATCCAGATACAGATTCAATTATTTCAAGTATAGTTATGGCTTATTTTGAAAGAAAATTTGGTAATGATGTAGAAGCTTGTAGACAAGGAGCAATCAACAAGGAAACAGAATTTGTTTTAAATCGTTTAAATATTCAAGCACCAACATTGATTAATGATGTTGAAGATGGAACAGAGGTAATTTTAGTTGATCATGCTAATATTAAGGAATCAGTTCCAAATTTAGATAATGCAATTATTTTAAAAATAATTGATCATCATAATGTTGCATTAAATACTTCATATCCATTATATTATAGAGCTGAACCAGTTGGTTGTACTCAAACTGTTATGTATAAATTATTTAGAGAAAATAATATAGAAATTGATAAAACAATTGCTACATTAATGGTTTCAGCAATTATTTCAGATACTTTATTATTTAAATCTCCAACTTGTACAAAAGAAGATGTTGAAGTTGCAAAAAAATTATCTGAAATAGCTGGAATAGATATAGAAGAATATGGTATGGAATTATTAAAAGCAGGAACAGATTTAAGTTCATTTACAATTGATGAAATCTTAAATTTAGATGCTAAGGAAAAATTGCTAAAAGATAAAAGCGCAATAATAGCTCAAGTAAATACAGCTTCTATTGATGATGTTTTAAAAATGAAAGCAGAATTGGAAGAAGGAATTAGAAAAATAATTAAAGAAAAATCTTTAGATATTTTTATGTTTGTTATTACAGATATAGTAAATAGTACATCAAAAGCTATAGTACTAGGAAATTCAGCTACTATTGCAGAAAGAGCTTATAATGAAAAAATTGTTGATAATTTAATTGAGTTAAAGGGTGTTGTTTCTAGAAAAAAACAAATAGTACCAATTATGACAGAAAATGCTTAATAGAGTTAAAAAATAAATAATATAATAAATTCAAATTTAGAAATAGGAGTAAAAGTATTTTGAAAAAAGCAATTGTTGGAGTTTGTGTTGTATCAATAATTTTAATAATTGGGTTTTTGTTTTTCTATAATAAAAATAAATCTAGTACATTTGAATTAGATTATCCACAAGATTTAGTATACCAGTATTTTGTAATGTATTCGGGAGAAATGGCGGGTGTTATAGATAGAACTGGTAAACTTCTAATTGATACAAAATATAAAGAAATATATATTCCGAATCAGTCTAAAGATGTATTTATTGCATATCTAGATGATGATAATTATAAAATCTTTAACAAAGATGGAGAAGAAATACTAAAAGATTATGAAGACGTTTCGTGTTTAGAAACCTCTGAGCCAACAGAACTTGTATTTGAAAAAAATGTATTAAGATATAAAGAAGATAATTTGTATGGATTAATTGATTTAAATGGTAATAAAATTACAGAGCCAATTTATGAAAAAGTATCCAGTTTAACTAATAAACCTGGAAATATTTTAGTTAAAAAAGAAGGAATGTTTGGGGTAATAAATTCTAAAGGAGAAGAAATTATACCTGTTAAGTATAATTCAATAACTGGAGATGATTTTTGCCTTGAAGCTTATGGATATGCACTTTCTGGTTACATAGTATCAATTAAAACAGATACAGGGATTTTTTATGGATATATAGATTATAATGGGAATCTTGTTATAAAACCTGAATATGAATCAATAAATAGAGTTTTAGAATATGATGATAAAGATGATATTTATTTAGTTGTTAGGAATAATGGAAAAAAAGGTGTTTTTAAAAATGGAAAACAGTTGATAGATTTTCAGTATCAATCAGTAAATTATTCTAATTTTTCAAATATATTTATTGTTGAAAAATATGGAAAATATGGATTTTATAAAAATAATGGTAATGAAATTTTAGAGCCAAAATACAATAAATATCAATTAGCTGGAAATTATATTTCAGTTCAAAAAGATGGAGCAAACAAACTATTCGATTTAAATGGGAACTTAATAAATACAGATACATATTTAACTATGATTGAAGTGGAAAACTCTTCTTATTTTATAGCTGTTAAAGAAAATGGATATTATAGTGTAATAAGTAAAGAATTTCAAAGAGAAGGAAATTATACTTTTATTACATATGCTTTTGATGATTTATTTATATTTAATACTGAAGATGGAAAAGCAGGAGTTTTAGATGCTTGGGAAGGTGTAAAAGTTGAGCCTATATATAATTCAATTTTAAATATAGAAGGAACGAAACTTTTAGAAGCTAGGAATGCTGAAACAGGAGATGTATATATATATAATTCAAAATTAGAAAATGTTTCTAAAATTAATGGAGGAATTGTTGAAAAACTAAATGGGAATTATATAGTTGTTTACTCAAATGATGAAATGAAATACTTTGATAAAGATGGAAAACAGGTTTCTAATACAGAAGTTTTTCCTAATAATTCAATTTATTCTATTCAATCAAACGATGGAAAATGGGGATTTTGTGATAGAGATGGAAACATACTTGTAGAATGTGATTATGATATAGTTTCTGAAATTAATGAATATGGATTTAGTGCTGTAAAAAAAGACGGTAATTGGGGAGTAATTAATTCAAATGGTGAGATTGTACTTGAAGCTACAAATAAAATTCAAACATACTATTTTCCAATATTTGTTGGTAAATATTTACTAGAAAATACAGAAACAAAACATTGTATAGATATTTCAAGTTAATTTGTTATTTATTTATTAAATCGACTATTGAAAAAAATTCAATAGCCGATTTAAATGCTTAAAGTGTTAAAATCATAAAAATTTCTATTTGTTTTTTAAGCAGTTATTTGATATTTATTATTATGTATGCTATTTTGCTAAATTAAAGGACATATAAGATGTGAATAAAAACATTTAGGAAAAAATGCTTAAAAATAATTAGGGGAAAATATATGAAAGTAATTGTAATAGGAGGTGGAGCAGCTCGGAATAATTGCTGCTATATCATCTGCAAGAGAAAAGAATAAAGTTCTTTTAATTGAAAAAAATTGCATTCTTGGAAAGAAGATATTAATTACAGGTAAAGGTAGATGTAATATAACTAGTTCGTTAAATATGGATGAATTTATTAACCAAATTCCAAGAAATGGTAAATTCTTATACAGTTGTTTTAAAAATTTTACCAATCAAGACATAATTAATTTATTAAAACAAAATGGATTAACTGTTAAAAAAGAAAGGGGAAATAGATATTTTCCAGTTACCGATAAAGCACAAAGTGTAGTAGATTGCTTTATAAATGAAATAAAAAAATATCCAAATATAAAAGTAATTTTAAATACTCAAGTTAAAGAAATATGTGTAACGGAAAAAAAGGATAATAAGGTTATAAAAAGAAAAATAAATGGAGTTAAACTTATAAATGGTGAGTTATTAGAGTGTGATAAGGTAATTATTGCAACGGGTGGAAAAAGTTATCCTCAAACTGGTTCAACAGGCGATGGATATAAAATGGCTGAAAAATTAGGACATACGATTATAAAACCAGTAGGTTCATTAGTTCCACTTACTGCTAATACAAACATCTGCAAAAGTTTACAAGGTTTATCTTTAAAAAATGTAAAAATTCAAATCATGGATATAGAAAATAGCAAGAAAATATATGATGATTTTGGAGAAATGGTATTTACTCATTTTGGTGTAAGTGGTCCAATAATTTTAAGTAGTTCTGCACATTTATTAAGATATAAAAATGTACAAGAATTATTAAAAACATCAAAAATAAAGCTTATTATAGATTTAAAACCAGCATTAGATATAAATACATTAGATTTAAGAGTTATAAGAGATTTCCAAGAATTTAAAAATAAAGAATTTAAAAATAGTTTAGAAAAATTATTACCAAAGAAATTAATACCTGTTATTCTTAAATTATCAGAAATAAATCCAAACAAAAAAGTTAATGAAATTACAAAAGAAAATAGAATTAAATTAGTAGAATTAATTAAAAATTTTGAGGTAACAATTACTGGATTTAGACCAATTGAAGAGGCAATAGTAACATCTGGAGGAATTTCAACAAAAGAAATTAATCCAAAAACTATGGAATCTAAAATTATATCAGGATTATTTTTTGCAGGTGAAGTAATAGATGTTGATGCGTATACTGGAGGATTTAATCTTCAAATTGCTTATTCAACTGGTTATACAGCAGGATTAAACATATAGTTGTATTATAAATTTTTTAAAGGTGGAAAAATGTTTAAAACAATTGAAAAAGCTATTTCAAATGAAATAGTTGAAAAAAAATCTAGGTTTATTACAAATATCTTTTATATCGAAAGTAAAGAGGAAGCTGAAGAAAAACTACTAGAAATTAGAAAAAAATATTATGATGCAAAGCATAACTGTTTTGCATATAGAGTTTATGAAGAAAATAAAATCTATGAAAGATTTAGTGATGATGGAGAGCCTTCTGGAACTGCAGGAAGTCCAATGATTAATATCTTAAAATCAAACAATTTATGTAATATATTAGTAGTAATAACTAGATATTTTGGTGGAGTTTTACTTCGGAACAGGAGGATTAGTTAGAGCATATAGTTATTCTCTTAGTGAAGTTATAAACAAATCAAATATTATACAAAAAACTTTAGGATATATTGTAGATTTTAAAGTTAGGTATAATGATTTAGAAAAAATAAAATACTATTTTAGACAAAATGGTATAAGGATTATTGATAATATATTTACACAAGACGCAATTTTAATAGTTGAAATAAAAAAGGAAAAATATACAGAAATTTTGAATAAAAAAGAAGAATTGAGTTTTAAAATTTTTGATACAAAAATTTTAAAAGAGTGTATTATAAATTATGAATAATATATTAAACTAGTTGGAATATTAAATTTCTAAATGTCGAAATTTGTTGAATATTGAATTACGAAAATCCTTTGAAATATCTTAAAAATATTGCAAAAATCTATTTTAAATACTATAATTTTTATTGAGCTCAAAAAAACAAAAGATAATAGGAGGAATTATTTTGAAAGAGAAAATTAGGATTTTTATTGCTGATGATAATGCTGAGTTTGTTTCAACATTAACAAATTTTTTATCAAAACAAGATGACATGGAAGTTATAGGTACTGCTAATGATGGGTTAGATGCAGTTGAAAAAATAAAATCATTACAACCAGATGTTGCACTTTTAGATATTATTATGTTACATCTTGATGGAATAGGGGTACTAGAGAGACTAAATGAACTTAAAATTAAACATCCAATTTGTATTATGCTTTCAGGAATTGGACAGGATAAAATTACATCCAGGGCAATTAATCTTGGTGCTCAATATTATATTGTAAAACCATTTGAATTAGAAATATTAGTTAAAAGAATTAGAGAATTAACTGAATTAAAGGTTCCAACACAAATTACATATTCAGGAACTACAAATAATTTTAACAAAAAGCAAGAAAGTTTAGAATCAAAAGTAACAAATATAATTCATGAAGTTGGTGTTCCAGCGCATATTAAGGGATATCAATATTTAAGAGATGGAATTATTATGGCTGTAGAAGATATTGAAGTAATTAACCAAATTACTAAGCAACTTTATCCAGATTTAGCAAAAAAACATCATACAACAGCAAGTCGTGTTGAAAGAGCTATTAGACACGCAATTGAAGTTGCATGGCGGAAGAGGTCAATTAGAAATAGTAGAAAGTATTTTTGGTTATACAGTTAACGCTGATAAAGGAAAACCAACTAATAGTGAATTTATTGCAATGATTTCGGACAAATTAAGATTAGAATTAAAAGCTGTATAGAAAATAAGAAAAGAACGATGAAAAATAGCATAATATTTCAAAAGTAATGTTACAACTTACGGCTTATATAAATTAAAAGACATCAGCCGTGAGTTGTAGCATACTTATATTTATAAAATGTAAAAATTTACATTTAATGTAGATTTTTACATTTTTTTATGTTAAAATCTAAACTAGACTGTAGGAAAAAGGATAAAATATATAGAAAGGATTGCATATTTATGACATTTATAAAAAATAAAAAATTTAGGACAGTATTTATATGTTTTTTAATTTTTATTATTTGGTTTGGGCTTTCATTATATAGAACTTTAGAAAAGAATCAAGATTGGTTTAAGTCTAGAGTTGAGGAACCTGTAGCCGAGGTGAAAATAGAAAATTTTGAAACTATAGAAGAACATGAGTTTAATTATGCTACTGCTTGGTGCAAATCTGAAAATAACTGGCTATTAATTAATATAGATGGATTAGCAGAAATTGTTTTAGATGATAATTATGTTGAAGTTACTGATTTTGCTAATACAGGTTATTCTATTGTAAAAGATATTTATGGGAATAAATCTGTTATAGATAGATCTGGAAGAAGTGTATTATATGATAATTGTTATATATGTGATTCTATAATATCAAATGATTTTAATGCTAATATGATTATTGCTTCTAAAGTAATTGAAGAAGATGGAGAAGAAACAATTGGATATGGAATAATAGATGCAACTATTAATTGGTCAAAAGCACCTTCTTCTAAAAATGAGTACTTAAAAGAATTTACAAGGGGAATTGATGGTGGAGTATTTACAAACGAAGAAGGAAACAAACTTTACTTTTATACAATAGATGCAATTGTAGAAGATGTAGATGAATTTATATTTTATGATCCTCAAACAGTAATGTTTAGAAAAGGTGATGAAATTTGTTTAATAGATAAAAGTGGTGAACACTTAAGAAAAGATTTTGATAATGTTAATAAAAATGGAGAATGGGCAGAACATACTATTTATTGCGAATTTAAGGATGGAAAGAAACAATTTGTAGACATAAATGGTAAATGTGTATTAGATTTAACAAACTATAATATTATAAATTTGCCTAGAATGATTGGTGGATATGCTGGAATAGTAATGCAAACAGAAAAAGGAATTAAATATACTGTAATAGATGAAGATGGAAATTTTATATTTGAACCTAGAGAAGGAAAAGTTTGTGATACTTTAACAGAAAAAGTTTTTAAAATTGAATATTATAATGAAGAAAAAAGCAAAAATGTTATTGGAGTAATAGATGAGCAAGGAAAATTGTTATTTGAAGCTGAAAATTCTATTACTAATTTTAATAATGGATATGCGATAAAAGATCAGGAATTATATGTTAGAAAAGATGGAACTAAGCTACAAGTATTTAGATATAAATAATAAAATCAAGTACATTTTCTTATTAATATTGTATAAGGAAGGAAATATTAAAAAATGACTTTACATAATGAAGCAAAAAAAGAAGAAATAGCAAAAATAGTTTTAATGCCAGGTGATCCTCTAAGGGCAAAATATATTGCTGAAGTTTATTTAAAAGAAACAAAACTTGTTAATCAAATAAGAAATATTTTTGCATATACTGGAAAATATAAAGGAAAAGAAATAAGTATAATGGCTTCTGGAATGGGTATGCCAAGTATGGGAATTTATTCTTACGAACTTTTTAAATTTTACAATGTAGATTATATAATCAGAATAGGTTCATGTGGAGCATATAAACCAAATATAGATTTACTTGATATTGTATTAGTTGAAAATAGTTATACAGAGGGAAATTATTACTATCAAATGACTGGAGAAAATTGTAATAAGATTTCTGCTGATAAAGAGTTAAATGGGCTAATAGAAAAAACTGCTCAAAATATAGGAATACCTTGTACTAGAGCCAATATGGCATGCGTAGAGTTTTTTGATCCATATTTAGAAGATCCACTTATGATTTCTAAAAGATTACCTAAAGATGAGAATATACTAGGATCTGAAATGGAAACATTTGCATTATTTGCAAATGCTAAAAGGCTTAGAAAAAAAGCTTCCTGCCTTCTGACTGTTTCAGATTCAAATTATAAATCTTCAAAAGGATTAACTGTAGAAGACAGACAAAAAGCTTTTAACAAAATGATTGAATTAGCTTTAGAAACATCTATTGGAATTGATAATTAATGTTTCAAATTAGTAGGCTTCAAAATTTTTTTATTATTTATTTATGTTTATAATTTAAAATATACTAAGTTTTGACATTTATTATTAAAAATAAATGTCATTTTTAATTATTATTGTCAAACAATAATTTTATTCCCCATAGTCCAGAAATACCAACTAAAGAGTATACAATTCTACTTAAAAGAGACATTTCACCAAATAAAGTAGCTACTAAATCAAATTTAAATAAACCAATTAATCCCCAATTTATAGCTCCAATAATAATTAAACATAATGCAATTTTGTCTATAATTTTCATTTTAAGTTTACCAAGTATAATAAATAATTATACATCCTTTCTTTTTTATTTTTATATTAATATATATGATAGTTTTTGTATAATATTAATGTATATACAGGAAA
>JAFXMI010000038.1 GCA_017530505.1 Clostridia bacterium
AAAAGCGCATTGATAGTGAGCAAGTTAGAAATTCTAATAAATTTTATGGAAAGAGTTCAAGGCTTGTCCTTGGAAGGGTGCCATAAAATTTATGTGAATTTCTTACGCAGTTCAGCTTGAACGAGCATTTTTGAAAAAATAATTATATCGTAACCTAATAAATTAGTATAATAGGATGTGAATTGTAACGTTGTGTTACAATAACTAAAAATTTTATTAAATATATAATTGTTATTTTAAAAGAAATATTATATAATAAAATACAATTTATAAAAGAAATGGAGATAAAAATGTCTTATAATTTTAAAGAAGTTGAAAAAAAATGGCAAGAAAAATGGTATAGAGAGGGAACTTTTAATGCTAAAGAGGATTATACTATGAAAAAATGGTATGGACTTATTGAATTTCCATATCCATCAGGGCAGGGATTACATGTTGGACATCCTAGAAGTTATACTGCTCTTGATATTATTGCTAGAAAAAAAAGAATGGAAGGGTATAATGTTTTGTATCCAATAGGTTTTGATGCCTTTGGACTTCCAGCAGAAAATTATGCAATTAAAAATAAAATTCATCCTAAAATAACAACAGAAAAAAATATTAAACATTTTACAGAACAATTAAAATCACTAGGTTTTTCGTTTGATTGGTCAAGAAAAGTAGATACAACAGACCCTAATTACTATAAATGGACTCAATGGATTTTTATTCAATTATTTAAACATGGATTAGCATATAAGACTACTATGCCTATAAATTATTGTACAGGATGTAAGGTGGGGCTAGCAAATGAGGAAGTTGTAAATGGTGTTTGTGAAAGATGTGGAAGTCAAGTAGTTCAAAAAGAAAAGTCTCAATGGATGCTTAGAATAACAAAATATGCCCAAAGATTAATTGATGATTTGGATAATGTAGATTATCTTGAAAAAATAAAGCTTCAACAAAAAAATTGGATAGGAAGAAGTGAAGGTGCAGAGGTAAATTTTAAAATTACAGGAACTGATGATAATCTTCTAATTTATACAACAAGACCAGATACTATCTTTGGCGCTACATATATGGTAATTGCTCCAGAACATCAACTAATAGAAAAATATAAAGATAGGATTACAAATTTTAAAGAAATAGAAGAATACAAAAATAAAGCTTCTTTAAAATCAGATTTTGAACGTTCAGAATTAAATAAAGAAAAAACTGGTATAGAAATAAAAGGTATTAAGGCTATAAATCCTTTAACTAAAGAAGAATTACCAATTTGGATTTCTGATTATGTTTTAATTACATATGGAACAGGTGCAATTATGGCTGTTCCAGCACATGACACAAGAGATTTTGAATTTGCAAAAAAATATAATTTACCAATAAAACAAGTTATTATTCCAAAAGACGGAAATATAGATGAAATATTAGAAGAAGCTTTTACAAATGTTGAAGATGGAATTTCTATTAATTCAGAATTTTTAAATGGACTATCTTCTAAAGATGCAATTGAAAAAGCAAAAGATTATATAGAAGAAAATAGTTTAGGAAAAAGGACTATAAATTTTAAACTTCGTGATTGGGTTTTTTCGCGTCAAAGATATTGGGGAGAGCCAATTCCTATGGTATATTGCGACAATTGTGGTTGGAATCCAATTTCTGAAGAAGAATTACCATTAAAACTTCCTGAAATTGAAGATTATGAACCAGGAGAAAATGGTGAATCACCATTATCAAAGCAAACTGAATGGATTAAAACAGTTTGTCCTGTTTGTGGAAAAGATGCTAAAAGAGAAACAGATACAATGCCACAATGGGCTGGATCTTCATGGTATTTTTTAAGATATATGGATGCTGATAATAATAAGGAATTAGCTTCTAGAAAAAAAATAGAATATTGGGGGCCAGTTGATTGGTATAATGGAGGTATGGAACATACTACTCTTCATTTATTATATTCAAGATTTTGGTATAAATTCTTATTTGATTTAGGGATTGTTCCAACAAATGAGCCATATCAAAAACGTACGTCTCATGGTATGATTCTAGGCACTAATGGAGAAAAAATGTCTAAATCTAAAGGAAATGTTGTAAATCCTGATGATATAGTTAAAGAATTTGGAGCAGATACTTTTAGGGTTTATGAAATGTTTATGGGACCTTTTGATCAAACAGCAACATGGTCAATGGAAAGTATACGAGGCTGTGGAAAATTTTTAGATAGAGTATGGAATTTACAGGAAATTTTAGTAGATGGAAACGAATATAGTAAAAAACATGAAAAAATGATTCATAAATCTATTAAAAAAATATCTTCAGATATTGAGGAAATGAAATTCAATACAGCAATTAGTGTATTTATGATAATGACAAACGAGTTTTACAAAGATAAAGAAATTAATAAGGCTGAATTTAAAACTTTTTTAACTTTATTAAATCCATTTGCGCCACATATTACAGAAGAACTTTTTAGTATATTAGGAGAAAATAAAACTATAGCTGAATGTAAATGGCCAAAATATGATGAAACTAAAACAATTGATGATAAAATTGAAATTCCTGTTCAAATAAATGGAAAGTTAAAAGATAAGGTTTTTGTTGAAAAAGAGTCAGAAAGTGATATTGTAAAAGATGTGGTTCATAATAGCGAAATAATTAAATCTTTAATAGAAGGAAAAACAGTTGTAAAAGAAATATATGTAAAAGGAAAAATATACAATATAGTAGTTAAATAAAAAATTATTTTTCTAGAAATCAGGTTGTAAAAACGTAAATTTAAAAAGCGTTTAAAAAACGTTTGTGAATTATAATATCTGATTTCTAGAAAATATTTATTAATTATAAAGTGTTTTAGACGTAAGTTTTTTTAACTTACTGTTTTTTTATTTTTGGCTTTGAAACTAGTGATGCAATATATCCAAAAAAAACTGCTGCTGCAATTCCGCCCTGCTGTAGCAGAGGTTCCTCCTATAAATGCTCCTAAAAGTCCGCTTTCTTTTACTCCATCTATTGCACCAGTTGCAAGTAGATTTCCAAAACCTGTTAAAGGGACAGTTGCTCCACATCCAGCAAAATCTACTAATGGTTTATATAATCCTAGTCCACCGTAAAATACACCCGATAGTAACATATGCAACTAAAATTCTTGCAGGGGTTATTTTAGTTTTGTCTATAAAGACTTGCGCAATAACACAAAGCAATCCACCAATAATAAAAGCTTTTGCAACCATAGTCCAATCTATATCCATAATTTTATTCCTTTCTTTTTTATTAAATAATAACTAAACTTCAATTGATACTGCATGGGCAATACCTGGGATAGATTCTCCTTGTTGTGCAGTAGTAGAATTAGTTAAAGCACCAGTTGCAATTAAAAGTACTTTTTTAAAATTTTTATTTTTAAGCTCATTAAAAATATAACCAGAAAATACAGATGCTACACAACCGGCACCAGAACCACCGCTATGTGTATCTTGTTTTTCGTTATCAAATATAATCGCTCCACAATCATTGTAATTTTCTTTTAAAGAAATATTATCTTCTTTTGCTAAATCAATTAAAATATCTTTTCCTAAAATACCTAAATCGCCTGTAAATATAGCATCATAATAAGATGGACTTCTTTTTGTATCTTGAAAATGGTGAATTAATGTGTCATGTGCTGCGCCTGCCATAGCTGCCCCCATATTATTTGAATCTTTTATTCCCATATCTATTATTTTTCCGTGGAGTAAAAGCAGTAATTTTTGGACCATTAGATACTTTAGATAAAATAGCAGCTCCAGAACCTGTAACAGTCCATTGATTTGTTGGAGTTCGTTGATTTCCTAATTCTAGAGGAAATCTAAATTGCTTTTCAGCACTACAAAAATGACTTGAAGCTGCACATAAAACATTTTGCGCAAAATCTCCATCTATTACAATTGAACCTAAAATTAAACTCTCAGCAAAAGTTGAACATGCTCCAAATATACCAAAAAAAGGAATATTTGAATCTCTAACTCCAAAAGAAGAAGAAATACATTGGTTTAATAGGTCTCCAGCAAAGCAAAAATCAATACTAGAAGATGCAATTTTACTTTTACTAACACAAGTGTTTATTGTTTCTCTTAATATTTTTGTTTCAGCTTTTTCCCAAGTCTTTTCATTCCAAAATTCATCTTCTAAACATTTATCAAAACAAGCATGCAGAGGTCCGTCTTTTTCTTTAGGTCCAACAATAGAAGCTGTTTCTAAAATATAAACAGGGTTTGCTAAAATATATGATTGTTCTCCAACTTTTTTTATAAAAATCATCTCCTTTTTAAATTAAAGTAACTGATGTAGAATTTAATAAAATATACATAATTCCGAACAAGAATGCTAGTTGAAATTCCATAAACGAGTACTGGTCCTGCTACTGTAAACATCTTAGAACCAACTCCCATAATATAACCTTCTGATTTGTATTCCATTGCGGGAGAAACTATAGAATTTGCAAAGCCCGTAATTGGAATAAGGCTTCCAGCACCAGCAAATTTGCCTATTCGATTAAATACATTTAAAGCTGTTAGAAAGCTACTTAAAAATACTAAAGATATTGATACGACTGTGTAACATAATTTTTCTTCTAATCCATAAGAACTTGATAAATAAAAAATAATTTGTCCAATAGCACATATTAATCCACCTACTGCAAACGCTTTTAAACAATCCAGTAATAGAGGAGATTTTGGAGATTTATCTTCAACATATTTTTGATAGTCTTCTTTATTCATAAAAAATCCTTTCTTTCTTAATTATAAAAAAATTAGAACTTTGTTTTTAGAATTGTTTATAAGCTATCACTGTCATCTGATGAAATTAGTTTTGGTTCTGCAGATTGTATTTGAAAAATAATTTCTAAGTCAACTGAATATTCAATAATTTTATTTGATTGTATTTTAGCTGATTGGCTTAAAACCTTGACTTCCGTTAAATTTTCTAAAGTTTTAGATGCCTCTTCAATTGAACGAACAATTGCATCTTTCCAAGATAAATTTGAATAACCTGTAATTTTTATATGTTTTTCTGATTTCATAATAATTCCTTTCTTTTAACTTTCATATAGTAAATTTTTTTGTTTTTAAACTTTATGAAAGTTATAAAATTTATTTATTCCTAATATTTCCATAAAAAAATAAATTATACATAAAAACACAAAAAAACTTTAAAAAAAATATTTGGAAGATAAAGTCTTGTATAAATATAATAAAAAATCATATTCTAAAATATAAAGCTTAATAAAAAGCTTTTTTAAAAAATTGTATTAATTTATATTGATATTTTTTTATTTAGAAAAAGTGTTGTTACAGTTATATTACATTTGAATTACTATTGAGTTAAACCTATTGACCTTTTTCAAAATAAAATATATAAATATATATATACTAAAGTTTTTAAATATATAAAGTTTCAATATGTATTTAATAAAGGAGAAAAATATGGCAAGCAATAGCAGTTTAGGGATCTTTATAGAAGAAACTTTAATTAAATATGCAAAAATTGTTAAAGAAAGAGACTTTATAAAAGTAGAGGCTTTTAATGTTGTATTTTATGACAATTTAGGTGAAGCTTTAAACAAGGTAATTAACGAAACTTATAGCTTTAAAATTCCAATCTGTATTAATATTTCTAATGAACTATATAATTATTATGAAATATTTTCAATGCTTAATAAAAAGGATATTAAAAAAACAATTGATATTGAATTTGATATGTTTTGTAATGATAAAAATTATAATAAAAATTCACTTGTGACTAAATATATTTTAGTTAACGAAAAAGACAATAATGAAAAATTAAAAGCAATTCATATTGCTGCCAACAAAACAGATATTAGTAGAAAATTACAGCTTTTAAATGAAAGCAAAGTATTTTCAATAGCACCTATATCTACTAGTATAACAAATCTTTTAGATATTGGTTCGAAGGATAATATTGCAATTATAAATATTGAAAATGAAACAAAAATTACAACTATTTTAGATGGACAAATATATAGGGTTGATACTATAGAATATGGTATGGGACAGATATTAGATGAAATAAATAAAACTGAAAATTCAATGCAAAAATCATATGAAGTATGTAAAAATATTACTTTATATACTCAAGAAACTCAAAATCTTCAAAGTGAAGAAAATGAACATTTAGATCAAGTTATGCCAATTCTATATAAAATTGCAATAGAATGCAAAAAAATCATAGATAGTTCTTTTCATAATATTAGCAAAGTATATATCACAGGCCTTGGAACTGCTATAAATAATATAGATCTTTATTTCCAAGAATATATGGTAAATTTAAAATGTGAAGTTTTACATCCTTTTTTTGTTGAAGGAGCATCTGTAAAAATACCTGTTAAAGATTATATTGAAGTTAATTCAGCAATTGCTCTTGCAATGGATGGATTAGGATATGGAAATAAAGAATTAAACTTTGCTCAAAATGGTATTGATATTTCAAATATAAAATTAGCATCAAATAAATTATTTAAAGATGGTGGAAATTTATTTAGTTTTTCATTTTCTGGAGAATTAAGTGTTTTTGAAAAACTATTTTTAAGATTAACTACTGCTTTTATATTAATATCTATTATTTATTCTATCTTTTCAATTACAACAATTAAACAAATTGATAAAAAAACAGAAGAGGTTAATAATAGTTTATCAATGGCTAAAACGGAGTTATCAAAGATAGATAAAGATGCATTAGATATAAATAATAGAATTCAGACTTATAATAAAGTTATTAGTACTATTAATGACTTAACAGATAAAAGTGCAGAGACATTAGAATCAAGAATTATTCCTAAAGATGCAATTCCAAATTTACTAAATAGAATAATGTTTATAATTCCACAAAAAGTAGTTATTACTTCAATAAAAAACAATACAGATAACCATATTGTAATTGAAGCACAAGCTGAAAAATATGAACAGCTTGGTTATTTTAAAGCCTTAATAGATTCTAAAGGAATATTAGAAGATGTTAAATCAACTAGTGGTACAAAAGATGGCAATTTAGTTAAAGTTACAATAGAAGGAGAATTGCCATGAGAAAAATAGTTATTATAATGATTTGTATTTTTACTGCATGCTTTGCTTATCATACAATAGTACATGGGTTTAAAATTGGAGAAAAACTTGTGGTTTCAAGTTATTCACAAATTTCACAGCAAAGTAAAAATATAGATAATTTAATTTTACAATTAAAGAATATAAAAGAAGTTCAGTTTGAAGAAAAACAAAATTCTCTTTCATCTACTGTAAAACAATATAATGAAACTAAAAAAGAGTATGATTACCTACTAGAAAGTGCAAATACAGATGAACAATATTCACAAGATTTTAGTTTGGTCGATACGTATGATGTTGATTTTTTATGGACAACTATAGGGAATTATAGTACTGAAGAAGGGATTAGTTTAAAATTTAATGTAATTAAAAATTTAGAATCACCTATAGAATCAAATGCGTATACAATGTGTGATTTAAAATTCACTGTGTCTGGAGATTATATTCCAATAACTGACTTTATATATGATATAGAGGATGACAATAAATTAGGATTTGAAATTTCAGATTTTAATATTGTTAAAGGTGGAGAAAATTTACAGGCAACTTTTACAGTAAAAAATGTTCCAATTAATAATAAAAATTTATCAGAAATTTCAAACGTAAATGTTACAAATATAATGGTTGATGAATATGGAAACCCAGTTAATGAAAATTTAAATACAAAACAATAATTTGCAAAAGATGTTTATAGAAAGGATAAAACTAATATGAAGTCAATTTCAAAAGAAATTTTTATTTTTGCATTATTATTAATGATAGTAGTATTCATGATAGGTATGGCTTTTTATAAGTTTATGCCTAATAATAAAATGGTTCCAGAACCAATAGAATATACAGCCGATAGTGCAATTTCTACAATATTAAAAGAAATAGCAGCTTCTACAAAGTATAATTATTCAAATGATGAAAAAGAAGTTGAAAATGTTATAAAATCATATAGTATTGGACCTAAAGAATTAAATTCAGCCGCATCAAAAAAAGCATATGTTAGTGGAAAAACAAACCCGTTTGCAGAATATAAAGATTCTGAAGCTAACACTTCAAATCCAAGTACTGAAGGAAATATAGAAAACAATAATCAAAATAATGCAAATTCTAATTCTAAATCAAGTTCTAGTGGAACTTTCTTTGAAGATAAAAATTCAAAGTAAATTTAATTATCGAATATATTAAAAATAATATATTACAATACCTAAAATTAAAGGAGGAAAAAAAATGAAAAATCAAAAAGGTATTACATTAGTAGCATTAGTAATTACAATTATCGTGCTATTAATCCTAGCTGGTGTATCAATATCACTAGTAGTAGGAAACAATGGTGTTTTAACACAAGCATCAAATTCAGTTGTTGTAAATAAAGCAGCAGCTGCAAGACAATCTTTATTAATGGCTCAAGCAGCAGTTGAGACATATCATTATGCGCAATGGTCTGGAAATACAGCTGTTGTTAGAAAGGGTAACACTGGAACTTATAAAGATGCTACTTCAGGACTTGCTGCACAATTAGGAAATGAAGGATATACAGTTGGAACTTTTTCAGGTACTACTTTTACAGAACAAACTGAAGATGATTCTGCTGTTCAAGCTATTATAGGATCATCAGGAGCCCAACTTGCATTAAAAAATGCTTCTGGAGAAATATTTGTATTTAGTAATGTTGCAGTTAATGAAAATACAGGAGCTTTAACTTTTGGAAGTGGAGCTACTCTTACAGTTTATAATTCTGCAGGGGTTCAACAAGGATTTGTAAACCTATAATTTAAATATTTTATTAATTCAAGGCATATACATGATATGTATATGCCTTAATTTAAATATGAGGAGAAAAATGAACATTTTATATTACATAATTATTTATATAATCGGTACTGTTTTTGGAAGTTTTTTTACTCTTGCAATATATAGAATTCCTTTAAAAAAGGATATTACTCATGAAAGATCATTTTGCCCAAATTGTAATCATAAACTAGTTTTTTGGGATATGATTCCAGTTGTAAGTTATCTTTTATATAGAGGAAAATGTAGATATTGTGGAGAAAAAATTCGTATAAGATATTTATTATTAGAAGTAATATCAGGATTTATTTTTTTAATAGAGTATATTTTTTTAAATATGACTTTTCCATATTTTGATATATCTAAAATTATTTTTTACATTTCTTTTATATTTATGTATATTACAATAGTTATAATTTGTGGAATAGATAAAGAATATAGAAAAATACATTTAGGTGTTTTATTATTTGGTTTTATAGCATATGGAATATATATATTATATCTATATATAACCCAAAAAACTGGTGTATATAGATATGGCATATATTTAGTTTTAATGTCAGTTTTGTGTATTTTATATACAACTTTTTTAAAATTAAAAGCAGAAAGAAAATATATTTTAGAGGTATTAATGTTTTTAGTATATTTGACAGCAGTTTTAGGATTAGAGCTTATGTTAGTTGTTATAGCATTAACACTGGTTTTAATTGGAATTAATCAATTGCTTTTATATATACGAAAAGTATTAAAAGACAAGCCTGATATTTTACAAGAAAATTTTATTCCAAAAGTAAGAATTGGATTTTTCTTAGGGGTTTCATCAATAATTATAAAAATTATTGAAACTTATCTTGAATATCATTAAGGAGGTAGTATGAAACTAAATAATCAAAGGGGAGCCACAGGCACTGATATTATTATAGCAATAATGATAATTGTTGTTACTGTATCTGTTATTTCAATGATATATGTTAATACAAATCTTCAAAGTCGAGAAATAACAAGAACAGCTGGGGCAACACGAATTGCGACTAGTATATTAGAAAATATTGAGAAAATTTCTTATACAGATTTTTGTGCAGAATATACAAGGATAAAAAATACAAATTCTAATATAATAGCAATTGATGATTATACATCTTACCCATCTGGTACAAATACTACAGTTTTTAATACTAAAATTCCTAAAGGATTTACAATATATATATATGGAGAACCCAACTATGGTTCATATATTTCTACATCAGATCAATTTGATTTAGTTAGAGATATAAAGTTATATATTACTTTTAAAACAGGTGATTTATTAAAGGTTATAGATTTTTCTACTTCTAAAAAAAGAGAATTAATAAATGAGGTAAATGCACCAATGACTTCAATATTAGTTAGTCAAGGAATACTAAATAGTGGAGATAAAAAATTTTATGCTGTAAAATATTCTGAAAATGCAAATTCATATATAAAAACAACAGAAGATGATTCAGATTGGTATAGCTATTCTAACAAAAAATGGGCAATGGTTATTGTTTCAACAGAGGATGAAGAAAATCTTTTTGATCTAAATGGGAAGTTAATTGCAAATTCATCTCAATATGCTAGATATGTATGGATACCAAAATACTTTTATAAGGTAAGTGATGGAAATAATGTAATTTCAGAATTTGCTTATGGTTCTTTATCAGACAAAGCTATAAAAATAGATCAAGAATTGAAAGCAAATGATAATTCAACTATACTATATTATAATACTTATGGTAATAAATTAGAATCAAGCATAGAACCAACATCTTTTGTGCTTTCTGGAAATAGAAAAATAAGTGGAAAATGGATTTTAGCAAATTCTTTGGAAAGTATTAATTCAGATATAGATGGTGAATTGTTAAATAATTCGATATATGGTCCTTGCCAAATACATTAGTTCTATTATTTTACAAATATGTTAAATTTATGTAACTTCATAAAATCTATTTATTTAATTATTTAAATAATATATAATAATAGTAGTATTACGTAGAAGAGAAGGGAGTAACTAGAATGGCATTTAATACGAAAGCACCTCTTGGAGTTGAACTTGTTAAAAGAGGAATAGTTGAAGAAAAAGATATAAAAGTTGCAATTGAATATCAAAAACAACATCCAAATAAGAAAATTGGTGATATTTTAAATATTCTAAATCTTTGTCCACAAAATGAATTAATAAAGGTAATGGGTGAAGTACTTGGAGAAAAGGTTATTATATTAAAGCCAGATTCTATTAATGTTGATGTTACAAAATATATGTCTTTAGATGTTTGTAGAAATTGTAAGGCTGTAATATATGATATTATAGGGGGCAAAGCAAAAGTTTGCTTTGCAGATACTGCAAACAAGAGGTTAATAGATCAAGTTCGTTTATTGCTTTTAAATCGTGGACTAATAATGGAAAAATATCTTACATTCGAATCTTGTATAGAAAATATTATAGAATCTTTGGAAGGTAAAGCAGAGGATAATATTTCAACCTCAGGAGATATTACAGGATTAATAGACACAATTATAAAAACTGCAATGGAAAAAAGAGCTAGTGATATTCATTTTGAACCATTAGAAAGTACAATTCGAATTAGATATAGAATAGATGGTGAACTTGTTACAGTTGCTAATATTGATAAACAAAAACAAAGCCAAATAGTTGGAAGATTAAAAGCTATTTCAAATATGCATCAAGAGAAGCAAGAATCACAAGATGGAAGAATTATTATGTATAGTGATTATAATATTCGTTCATCTTCGCAAAAAAATGTTAATGGAGAAAAGTTTTGTTTAAGGCTTTTGAAAAAAAATGTTGGAATTAGAAATATATTTGAATTAGGTTTTCCAAATGATGAAAAATTATTAAAAAAATGTTTTGATAAAAGAAATTCAATTACAGTTGTTGCGGCACCTACTGGTGAAGGAAAAACAACCACTCTTTATTCAATATTAGATTATTTAAATAAACCAGAAATAAATATTACTACAGTAGAAGATCCTGTTGAAATCCGTGTACCAGGTATTAACCAAATTGAAGTTGATGCAAAAACAAATTTTGCGGATTCATTAAGAACAATTTTAAGACAAGATCCAGATATTATTTTGGTTGGAGAAATTCGTGATTTAGAGACAGCTGAAATCGCTATTCAAGCTGGACAAACAGGACATTATGTTTTATCAACAATCCATACAATAAATGCGGTTGAAGTAATAACTAGATTGAGGAAAATGGGAATTTCTGATTATGATATTTCATCAACACTTGCTACATCTGTTTCTCAAAGGTTAATTAGAAGAATATGTCCACATTGCTCTACTAAACGTAAATTTTCTCAAGAGGAAAAAGAAATAATTAATTCATTATCAAAAAAATATAATGTAGAATTTGATTTTACAAATAAATTTACATATGATACAAGAGGATGCAAAGAGTGTAATTATACTGGATTTTTAGGTAGAATAGCATGTTATGAAATATTAGAATTAACAGACAAAATAAAAGAAATTATATCAGAATCTGGTTCTAGTATGATGGTTATGGAACAAGCTATTAAGGATGGATATAAGCCTTTGTTTATTGATGCACTACAAAAAGTTGTCGATGGTATTGTTACTTTAGATGAAGTAAATAAAAAATTAGTATTATTCTAAAGATTAGAAAGAGAGGAAGCAAAATATGTTATCAATTGAAAATATTATCAAAGAAGCAATTAGAAAAGATGCATCAGATATACATTTAATGAAAGGTGTAAAACCAATTCTTAGAATAAATAGATCACTTGTTGAGATTTCAAATGAAGAACCACTTGAAGAAGGAGACTTATATGATATTTATGATTATATAATAAGAGGAAATGTTGAAAAGGATAAGATATATAAAATTGAAAGAAAGTTAGATACATCTATTGCATATGATGATATTAGAATTAGAGTAAATTGTTCATTTTCAGATGATATTCCTATTTTTACAATGCGTTTAATAAAAAATGAGTTGCCTAAATATGAAGATTTGGGACTTCCAGAAATAGTAAAAACAGTAATTTATCAACCACAAGGGGTTATTCTCGTTACTGGTAAAACAAATTCAGGAAAATCTACAACTTTAAATTGTTTAATAGATGATATTAATAGAAAACAAAACAAAAAAATACTTACCTTAGAGTCTCCTGTTGAATACAAACATACAAGTAAAAAATCGATTATTGTTCAAAAGGAAGTTGGTCCTGGAAAAGATTCACTAACATTTTATGAAGGTGCTAAAAATGCTTTAAGAGAAGATTGTGATATATTAGTTATTGGTGAAATTCGTGATAAAACTACTATGGAAGCAGCTATTGATATGGCAGAATCTGGACATCTAGTAATAGGAACACTTCATACAAAATCTTGTGCAGAAACAATAGACAGAATAATTAATTTTTATGAAGTTAGAGATCAACCAGCAATAAAAAATCTTTTATCAACCTTGTTAAAATTAGTTGTTTCACAAAGACTTTTAAAATCTCCAACTCAAGATAAATTAGTTTTAGTTCCTGAAATAATGGTTGTTGATAATACAATTTCTGCTTGTATTAGAAAAGAAAAATTTAATATTTCAGAAATAGAAGATACAATTCAAGGAAACCTAGATAAGGGAAGTATTGGTCTTATTAATTCATTAGCAAATTTGTATGTTTCTGGAAAATTAACACTAGAACAAGTTAAATCTCAAATTGAAGAAAAAAATTATGAAACCTTAAATAGAACAATTATGCAATTAAACTTAAAAAAGAATTTTTAGTTATAGTTCTAATTATTATTAAGAACGGAGGAATAAAAAGTAATGCCAACATATCTTTATAAAGCTATTACATCACATGGACAGATTGTTAGATCGAGAATAGATGATTCTTCTCGAATTAGCTGTATAAAAAGATTAAAAAGAAATGGATTAACTCCAGTAAGTGTTGTTCAAACTGTTAGATTTAATAAAAAAACAAATAGAAATAGAAGAAATTTATCTTCAGAACAAAGTCAATCAAATAGAGTTAAAGCAAATAAACAACAAATTTTATCTAAAACTAAACCTAAAACAAGTTTTATTCAAAAATTAGATAAAGCTCTTTTAGGAAGCGAGAAAATTACTTTTAGAGATGTTAAGATATTTTCACAAAATTTTTATCTACTTAAAAAAGCACAGTTTAACAATATTCATGCTTTATCAACTGTTATTGAAACAACAGAAAATCAGAAGTTCAGATTAATTTTAGAAGACATATTATATGGTGTTGAATCTGGAGAATTTATGTATTCAACAATGGAATATTATGATAATGTATTTCCATATATTTACATAAACATGATAAAAGTTGGAGAATTATCTGGTTCTCTTGAAAATTCTCTAAAACAGGGAGTAAAATATCTTGATGATACAGATTCATTAAATAGAAAATTAAAGAGAATTTTAATACCAAATATTATAATGTTTATTGGTATTTTAGTAATGTTATTTGCAGCTGTAATTATTGGTGTTCCAATACTTCAAAATATATTTGAAACAATTGGTACTAAAGACCAACTTCCAGCTATTACTCTATGGTTTGCAGGAGTAGTAAATAGGTTAATGCAATATTGGTATATTCCAGTTGGAATTATATTTGCTATTGTTTCTGCTGTTTTAATCTACATAAATACACCTAGAGGAAGATATAATTATGATTATTTTAAATATGTAATGCCAATTTTTGGAAAACTAATTTATTTATTAGATTTTTCAAGACTAATGAAAGCAGTTTTGCTTAACTTACAAAATGGAATTAGAATTCAAGATTCATTAGAGGTAAGTAAAAACGTAATTAAAAATACTGTTATGCTTTCAATGATTGAAACTGCAATAAATAATATTTTTGTTGGGCAATCATGGATTGAACCATTTGAAAATTCAAATTTTTCTAGTGCTATGACAACAGAAATGCTTAAAGTTGGTATGCAAACAGATTTAACTGAAATGATGGAAAAATTAATAGAATATATGGATCAAGATATAGAAAATACTATGGATAAAATTATGAAAGTATTACCAGAAGTTTCTTATGCAATTGTTGGTGTTGTATTAATATTCTTTGTAATTGTTGTATTAGTTCCTTGTATACAAGTTTATATGGGTGGATGGCTATTTAGCGCTTATGGATATTAAGGAGAAAACTTATGAGAATTGGTGTTGACATTGGAGGAAGTCATATTGGTATTGGACTAATTGAGGGAAGCAAGATAATAGATTCAAAGGATAAAATTTTAGCAAAGTCTGATATATTTAATATTGAACAAAATATTATTGATGAAGTTACAAATATAATAAATGATTTATGTATTAAAAATAAAATTGATATAAAAGAAATAGAATTAATTGGAATTGCATCTCCCCGGTACAATTTCAGATGGAGTAATTGTAAAAGCAGGAAATTTAGGAATAAGAAAATTTGATTTAATTGGAGAATTAAAAAAATATTTTTCAAATCCAATTTATATTAGAAATGATGCAAAATGTGCTGCAATGGCTGAAAAGATTTATGGTGCTATGAGGGATTATTCTGATGGTGTTTTTCTAACATTAGGTACAGGAATAGGTGGAGCTGTAATAATGGATGGTAAACTATTAGAGCCGAAACGATATTCAGGATTTGAATTTGGGCACATGACAATAAATAAAGGTGGTAGACTTTGTAGTTGTGGAAAGCGTGGATGCTTTGAAACATATGCTTCTATAAAAGCTTTAAAAATAAAAATTACGGAAACACTTAATATTGATTGTGATATTTCTGGTCAGTATTTAAGAGAGGTTATTTTAAAAAGAGAAGTTTTTGAAGAAAAAAATGAAAAAGTTATAAAAGAATTAGATTTATTTTTAGATTATCTTTCAGTTGGAATATGTAATTTAATAGATATTTTTGAACCAGAGATTATTGTATTAGGTGGAAGCTTTGCATATTACAAAGGAAATCCTATTTTTGATATGTTGCTTAAAAAAGTTTATAAGCCAAAAGCAACATTTAATGAAGGAAATCCTCCAAAGATTGTTACAGCAAAATTTGCAAATGATGCGGGGATAATTGGAGCTACTTTAATTAATGATTTAAATAGGTTATATAACTGATTTAAATTATATAGTTTCTTAATTTTATAAATTATTAAAACTTAATAAACTTATTTAAATTATATAACTTATATAACTTATATAACTTATTTAAATTAATAAATACATTATTATTAAGAATATATAACATTCAAGTTTATTGCTAAAATATATTTTAATCGTACAGCTTATCTGTCGTTCAAATTTCGTAGAAATTGTAAAGACTTTTTAGTGGCACCCTTTCACTTAGTCCTCGCTAA